>JAWSUE010000006.1 GCA_033549065.1 Bacillota bacterium | reverse complement strand
GATGAGTATAGTGGCTCTCGTTTTTGCGCCGCTCTTCTTCTAAAGTGAATTGGTAACAGCCCGGTTAAACGCCGGGCTGTTTTGCTGTAAAGCCGCAGTGCTAAAAATTCAGCTCACGATCGCTCGTCAAGAATTTCATAGGCTCACCTTCAACTATTCGTCGGCAGCCTCGAGACTTGACACTTAGTCTTCGGCTCTCGGCCCGACGAACATATTGCTGAAGCGGTAATAAATTATTTTTGTTCATCGGGACCGACTCATAGTATTGGTTCGCCTTGTAATTCTAAGTAACTTGCTTTAGTTCGCTTTAAATTTTTAGCTATGCAGCTTTTCCCCGTAAAGTGCTGATACTTTGGTAAAAAACTGGAAACGTATAAGCATAGAGGAGTGATGTGCGATGGCTGAAGGGATGGATTACAAAAAAGCGGGAGTTAACATTGACGCCGGGGAGGAAGCTGTAAAACGGATCAAGGGGCTAGCCCGTTCAACCTTCAGGCCGGAGGTGCTCCAGGATCTCGGCGGATTTGGAGGGATGTTTGCGCCCGATCTAAAGAATATTAAAGATCCGGTACTGGTTTCCGGGTGTGACGGGGTCGGAACGAAGCTAAAGGTGGCTTTTGCTGCAGAGAAGCATGACACCATCGGTATAGACTGCGTGGCCATGTGTGTTAACGATATTTTGGTCCAGGGGGCTGAGCCGCTCTTTTTTCTTGATTACCTGGCAACCGGACAGCTTCTCCCCGGACAGGTGGAGGAGATCATTTCAGGCATTGCCGAAGGGTGCAGAGAGGCCGGTTGTGCCCTCCTGGGCGGGGAGATGGCCGAAATGCCGGGATTCTATGCTCCCGGAGAATACGATCTCGCCGGATTTGCCGTCGGAATCGTCAGCCGGGAGAAGATTATTGACGGCTCAAAAATTGCTGCCGGAGACCTGGTGATCGGCCTTACGTCGTCCGGTCTGCACAGCAATGGATATTCTCTGGCCAGGAAGGTCCTGTTGGAAGAGGCAGCGCTTATTCTGACCGATTTCCAGGCGGCTTTTTCAACAAGTTTGGCCGATGAACTTTTAAAACCGACAGTGATTTATGTAAAACCGGTAATGGCAGCGCTCGGAAAATTTAACATCAAAGGTATGGCTCATATCACAGGCGGCGGTCTGCCCGGTAACCTCCCGAGAGTTTTGCCTCCCGGGGTGGGAGTTGAGCTGCAGCGCGACAGCTGGCCGGTTCCACCTGTTTTTAATCTGATTGCCGAATTTGGTGCGATTGCAGAGGAAGAAATGTATAAGGTTTTTAACATGGGTGTGGGTTACACATTGGCGGTTTCCGAAGACGAGGCCGGCGATCTACTAAGGCATTTCGACTCGGAAGGGATCAAGGCTTACCTCATCGGAAAAGTAACCGGAGGGCATGGCGATGTCCTGATTAAATAGTGGCAAGATGTTTGGAATAATCGATGCGACAAAAGGAAAAGCTGTCTTGCTGGTAGAACTTATTAAGCAGCATAATCAAAGCCGGGAGGAGCTGAAAGATGAAGCAGATAGCCGTTCTCGCTTCGGGACAGGGAACAAACCTCGAGGCAATCCTGGAAGCAGTTAAAAGAGAGGAAATTGCCGGCAGGGTGGCGGTTGTTATCAGTGACCGCGGTGAAGCACCGGCCCTGGATAGAGCCCGCAGGCATGGAGTGGAAGCCATATTTGTCGATCCCAAGGGTCACAAAAACCGCGAAGAGTATGACCGGTCTTTAATCGAAATACTTCAAAAGTTTAAGGTTGATCTGGTTGTTCTGGCCGGCTTTATGCGTCTCCTATCCCCACTGTTTGTTAAAACATTTCCATTACAGATCATGAATATCCATCCTTCATTGTTGCCTGCTTTTCCCGGAACTGACGGGGTAGAGCAGGCATTTGAATATGGGGTGAAGGTAACCGGCTGCACAGTGCATTTTGTTGAAGAGGGGCTGGACAGCGGTCCGGTGATCCTGCAGGAAGCGGTCCCGGTTATCCAGCGGGAGACCGTCAATACACTGCTGCAGAGAATTCATGCTGCCGAACACCGGCTTTATCCCACCGCGATCGATCTCTTTTGCCGGGATAAATTAAAGGTTGAGGGAAGAAGGTGCCTGATCGTTGACGGTTCATAGAAGAGCCCTGCTAAGTGTAACCGATAAAAGTGGAATTGCCGAACTGGCCGGAGATCTTGCTGCTCTGGGATTTGAAATAGTTTCAACAGGTGGGACAGCAAAAGTTATCGCCCAGGCAGGTGTACCCATAACAGAAGCGGCCGATCTAACCGGTTTTCCGGAAATTTTGGGCGGCAGGGTTAAAACCCTGCACCCCTTTATCCACGCGGGAATACTGGCCAAAACCGGTGACACCGGTCAGATGACGGAACTTGAAAAATTGGGGATTTTACCGATTGAACTGGTGGTGGTTAACCTCTATGCATTTGAAAAAACTGCAGCACGCGAGGGGGTAACCCACCAGGAAGTGGTGGAAAATATTGATATAGGAGGGCCGACTATGGTCAGGGCGGCTGCCAAAAATCATGACAGTGTGGCGGTAGTGGTCAACCCGGCCCGATATTCGAAGATAATCGGAGAGTTGAAAAAGGAAGGAAAGATTAGCGCAGAAACCAGACTGAATCTGGCTGCCGAGGCATTTGCCCATACAGCGGCCTACGATGCAGCAATTGCAGCTTACTTTAAAAATAATCCTGAATCCGCTGTTGCGCTTTACCCTGAACAGTTAAGTTATACCTTTAAGAAGGTTCAGGATTTACGATACGGTGAAAATCCACAACAGGAAGCTGCTTTTTATGCTGCTTCAGGAGTGATAAAAGGACTGGCGGCTGCCGAACAGCTTCAGGGGAAAGAGCTGTCTTTTAACAATTTAAATGACTTGAATGCTGCCTGGGAACTGGTCCTCGAGTTTGAAGAGCCGACCGCCGTTGCGGTAAAACATGCCAATCCCTGTGGAGTCGGTTCTGCGGTATCGATTGCCGAAGCTTACAGGCTTGCCCATGACGCCGACCCGGTTTCAATATTCGGGGGAGTTTTGGCGCTGAACCGGGTTATCGATGTAGAAACTGCAGGGGAAATGATAAAAATATTTTTAGAGGTAATTGCCGCTCCCGGGTTTACAGATGAAGCGCTGGATCTTCTGGCGGGGAAAAAGGATATCCGTCTTCTGCAGATGAAAGTCGAAGGGGATAATCCTGACCTCTTTGATCTGAAGAAGGTTGCCGGCGGTATGCTGATTCAGACGATAGATCGCGAGCCCGTAAGTGTCAGAAAGGGCAAGGTTGTTACGAAGAGGGCTCCCAGTGAGGAAGAGTGGGAAAACATGAACTTTGCCCAGAAAGTTGTCAAACATGTCCGTTCCAATGCGATAGTTATTGCCGGTAACGGCAGGACTTACGGCATAGGGGCCGGACAGATGAGCAGAATCGGTGCAGCCCGGATAGCTTTAAACCAGGCCGGTGAACTGGCCAAAGGGACAGTTTTGGGGTCAGATGCCTTTTTCCCCTTTCCCGATACGGTTGAGGAAGCGGCTAAAGCTGGTGTAACGGCTATCGTTCAACCTGGCGGTTCTTTAAAGGATGCAGAGTCGATCGAGCTATGCAACAGGCTTGGGCTGACCATGGTATTTACAGGCCGCCGTTATTTCAGGCACTAGCAGAGGAGGTCATTATCAGATGCGTGTTTTAATTATTGGCGGAGGAGGGCGCGAACATACCCTGGCCTGGAAGATAGCCCAGAGCCCTCTGCTGGAAAAACTTTATTGTGCACCGGGTAATCCCGGAATAGCCGGAGTTGCCGAGTGTATAGATATTGCTGCAGAAGATATTTCCGGCCTGAAAAAATGGGCTCTGGAGAATAAAATTGACCTGACCGTAGTGGGTCCCGAAGCTCCGCTGGTCAAAGGACTGGCCGAAGAGTTCCGTGAGAGTAAAATGATGGTATTCGGCCCCGATAGCAAGGGAGCCAGGCTGGAAGGAAGTAAGGTATGGGCCAAGCGAAAAATGAAACAGTGGGGGATCCCCACCGCTGAATTTGCAGTATTTGACGATTTTGATGATGCAAGACGGCATCTTTCCCGGTTTTATGGCGGTCCGGTGGTGATCAAGGCGGACGGTCTGGCGGCCGGAAAAGGTGTAACTGTAGCTTCAGGACCCGCGGAAGCCGAGCAGGCTTTATACGATATCATGATCGAGAAAGCCTTCGGTGAAGCCGGTGACCGGGTAATTATTGAACAGTGCCTGAGCGGAGAAGAAGTTTCTGTTCTGGCGATTACCGACGGAAAAGAACTGATTTATCTCCCATCGGCCCAGGATCACAAAGCGATCGGGGAAGGAGATACAGGCCCGAATACGGGTGGCATGGGAGCTTATTCTCCAGCGCCCATTTATACTGATCAGCTGGCTGAAAAAACCGTGAATAATGTTTTCAAGCCCTTGTTAAGAGGTTTTAAGGAGAGCGGAATAGATTTTCGCGGGGTAATTTATGCCGGACTGATGGTTTCGGGGAATGAATTTAATGTTCTTGAATTTAATGTCCGCTTCGGTGACCCGGAAACTCAGGCGATTCTACCGCGAATGAAATCGGATTTGCTGCCTCTGCTGATGAAGGCTGCCCGGGGCGATTTAGCCGGAGAAAGAGCCGAATGGCTTGGTGATCCTGCAGTTTGCGTGGTGCTTGCTTCAAAGGGTTATCCCGGATCTTATGATAAGGGTTTTATGATCGAAGGGATCGGCCGGGCAGTTGAAGATGGCGGTGGGAAGGTTGCTGTTTTCCATGCTGGTACCAGGGAAAAAGATAACCGTTTGGTAACCGGAGGCGGCAGGGTTCTCGGGGTTACAGCCTGGGATGAAGATCTGAAGAAAGCGCTTAGGCGAGTTTACGATGCAGCCGGTAAAATATATTTTGAAGGCTGTTATTACCGAAAAGATATTGCATACCGGGCCTTAAACGGAGGTGGCGGCCAATGACTGACAGGGCTGTAGTTTTAGGCTATGCCCGCACACCATTTGGCAAATATCTCGGAATGTTCAGGGATGTTCCTGCAGTTGATCTGGGTGGAATTGTGCTGAAAGAGGCGCTCAGGCGATCAGAGATCAAATCTGGTGAAGTCGATAATGTTTTCATGGGGATGGTTGTCCAGGCGGGAGCCGGGCAGATCCCCTCAAGACAGGCAACGGTTAAGGCTGATATGCCTTTAAGCATCCCTTCGGAGACAATCAACAAGGTATGCGCCTCTGGGTTGAGAGCGGTTAACCTGGGCGAGATGATGATCCGCTCCGGCAATGCAGAAATAGTGGCTGCCGGGGGAATGGAGAATATGAGCGCTGTCCCCTATTACTTGCCTCAGGGCAGAATTGGATACAGGATGGGTGATACAACCCTGATCGACGGAATGATTCACGACGGGCTGTGGTGTCCTTTTCACCGGGTTCATATGGGAGTTCACGGTAGCGCAGTGCCGGCTGAACATGGAATCACCAGGGAAGCAATGGATTGTTTCGCTTTGCGCAGCCATATGTTGGCAGTTGAGGCGGAAGATGCGGGACGTTTAAGTGAGGAAATAGTGTCTGTCGAAGTTCCTGTAAGAAAGGGTGATCATTTACTGGTTGATAAAGATGAACTTCCCCGTCGGAACACGACTCTGGAGAGTTTATCCTGCCTGCCGCCGGCCTTTGAGCCGGATGGCCTGATTACAGCAGGAAATGCCCCCGCAATCAGTGACGGTGCGGCAGCCCTGGTAATTACTTCACCTCAGGCGGCAAAAGAACGGGGACTGGAGCCGCTGGCAGAAATTGTTGCCCACGCGTCTGTATCACTGGAACCGCGCTATATTGCCACTGTGCCTTATGAAGCGGCAGTGAAGGCATTGAACAAAGCAGATCTGGGAATTGATCAGATCGATCTAATTGAAGTTAATGAAGCATTTGCGGCTGTTGCCCTAACCTGTATAAAGCTTGGAGGGTGGGATGAAGATAAAGTTAACGTTAATGGCGGTGCGGTTGCGCTTGGCCATCCAATAGGGGCCAGCGGGGCCAGAATACTGATGACTCTCATCGCAGAGCTGAGAAGGCGGGGCGGCGGATACGGACTTGCTACCATCTGCAGCGGGGCAGCCCAGGGCGAAGCCACAATAGTAAAAGTATCATAAACTAGGGATACCTGGAGTAGTAAATAATGAATTTTCTGTTGAGCGAAAAAGATCAGTCAAGACAGGCTGAATTCTGCCAATTTGCCGAGATTGAATTGGATACAGATGACCTTTATCCGCATGAAAATCTGAAAAAAGCAGCGGAAAAAGGCTACATGGGAGTTCCTTTACCCGTTGAATATGGCGGTATGGGAGAAGATTTTTTAACTTATATTATTTTGATTGAAGAGATCTCAAGAATCTGTGCCTCAACCGGAGTTATCATGGCCGTTCATACCTCTGTCGGCACTTTCCCTCTGTTCTACTTCGGAACGGAAGAACAAAAAAAGCGATACCTGCCTCGTTTGGCTGCCGGGGAAATGCTGGGCGCTTTTGCCCTGACCGAAGCAGAAGCCGGTTCGGATGCAGCGGCGCTTTCGACCACGGCAAAGGCGGTAGAAGGCGGTTACATTTTAAACGGCTGCAAACTTTTTATAACCAGCGGGGGAGAAGCAGATTTATACACTGTATTTGCTACTGTTGACCGCAGTCTGGGCCGGAAAGGGATCACCGCTTTTATTGTGGAGAAAGGTCCAGACGGGCCTTTGCCAGGAAAGCCGGAGAAAAAAATGGGCCTGAACCGGTCGCACACGACAGAACTGAGGATGGAGGATCTTTTTGTTCCAGTGTCGAACAGACTGGGGGGAGTAGGGGAAGGTTTCAATATTGCGATGGCCCTGCTCGACGGGGGCAGGATTGGAATTGCCGCCCAGGGTTTGGGATTAGCCAGGGCTTCAATTGAATTTGCCGCAGAAAAATTAAAAGAATTGAAAAACAGCGGTATAAATATTGATCAGGGAAAATCTTTTATTCTGGCAGATCTGGCCACAGGCCTTGAAGCAGCCCGGTTGATGGTCTACAAGGCAGCGATAGCCAAGGGGGCAGGTATGCGCTGTTCCAGGGAGGCCTCGATGGCGAAATTATTTGCCACCGATCTGGCTGTTAAGGCGGCTGAAAAAGCGATAGATCTCTGCGGGCTGGAGAGCGCAACTGTGGGGAGCCCGCTAAAACGCTATTTCTGCGATTCCAAAGCGCTGCAGATCTATGAAGGGACCAATCAAATCCAGCGTATCGTGGTTGCCAGAGAACTTTTAAAATAGGGAGGCTGAATGAATGAATTTTGTCCTAACTGAAGAGCAGGAAATGACCCGGCAGATGGTCCGGGATTTTGCTGAAAAAGAGGTTAAACCGGGCGCTGACGAGCGCGATGATCATGAGGAATTTTCGAGGGAACTATTTGATAAAATGGGTAAACTCGGACTGACCGGAATCCCCTGGCCGGAAGAGTACGGAGGGGGTGGCTGTGATTTTATCAGCTATGTCATCGCGGTAGAAGAACTTTCAAGGGTAGATGCCTCTGCCGGAGTTACCCTCTCAGCGCATACATCGCTTGCCGGCTGGCCGGTCTACAAGTACGGTAATGAAGAGCAGAAGAAGAAGTACCTGGAACCGATGGCCCTGGGAGAAAAACTCGGCGCCTATGCCCTGACAGAAGCGACTGCCGGAACCGATGCGGCGGCACAGCGAACTACTGCGGTCCTGGATGGCGATAGTTATGTGTTGAACGGAAATAAGATTTTTATCACCAATGCCGGCGAGGCGGAAATATATGTGGTCTTTGCAGTAACCGATAAAGAGTTGAAGGCCAAGGGAATCAGTGCATTTATCGTAGAAAAGGGAATGCCCGGTTTTTCTTTTGGGAAGAAGGAAAGGAAGCTTGGCTTAAGATCTTCGCCTACTGTCGAGCTTGTATTTGACGGCTGTAGGGTGCCGAAGGAGAACCTGCTCGGTAAAGAAGGTGAAGGGTTTAAAATTGCTATGAGCACACTCGACGGCGGGCGTAACGGTATTGCCGCCCAAGCTGTCGGGATTGCACAGGGAGCGATGGAAGAGTCCGTAAACTATGCCAAATCAAGAGAGCAGTTCGGTCAGCCTATCGCCAATTTCCAGGCTATATCCTTCATGCTGGCCGATATGGGAACAAAGATAGAAGCGGCCAGGCTGCTGACCTACCAGGCGGCATTTCTTGAAAGTAACGGTCTTCCCTACGGGAAGGCATCAGCGATGGCCAAACTTTATGCTGCCGAAGCGGCAATGGAGATAACCACCAATGCCGTCCAGGTGTTCGGTGGATACGGTTATACAAGAGATTACCCCGTTGAGCGATTTATGCGAGATGCAAAAATAACCCAGCTATATGAGGGAACCAGTGAAGTACAGCGCCTGGTTATCTCCCGCTACCTGCTTGGCTGAAAGGGGATTGAATTAAATGGCTGAAAAGATGCCCGGTTTAATCATGGTGATAACCGGTGACGGTAAGGGAAAAACAACTGCAGCGGTCGGCCAGGCTATCCGCGCGTTGGGTCATGGATACCATGTGTACATGATTCATTTTTTGAAGGGCCGCGATTACGGCGAATTTCTGGCTACTGTCCAGATGCCTAACCTGACTGTTGTCAGGGCTGGGAGAGATGACTTTGTGAACCGGGAAAATCCGGATCCTGTTGACTTAGAACTGGCAAAAGATGGATTTTCGAAGGCGGAAAAAGCAGTCCTGAGTGGTGATTACGACCTGGTTGTTCTTGATGAAATTAATGTTGCAGTTGATTATGGTTTAATTGATGAAGCCGATGTGTTGGAGCTGCTGAAGAAGAAGCCATCGCATGTTACGGTTATCTTAACCGGACGTGGCGCTTCGCCTGAACTGGTCAAGATCGCCGATACAGTCAGTGAAGTACTGGCGATCAAGCATCACTATAACAGCGGCGTAAAATGCTGTAAGGGAATAGAGTATTGACAGCAGTAAAAAGCATATAAAGCTTGGGATGGGAGGACAGGTCTCCTGTCCCATTTATACTACACCTTCTGATTGGGGATAAGGGACCTGTCCCCTTACCCCGCTTATTTATAATGAGGTGACCGGATGCAGCAGCTCGTTGCAGAACTACTTAATGGAAACAGGCGTGCCGCAGCACGCTTTATCTCGAAAGTTGAAAATGATGAACCGGAAAAGATGGAACTACTTAAAGAAATCTATCCCCATACCGGCCGGGCTTACGTTATCGGTATTACCGGCGCTCCGGGTTCGGGAAAAAGTTCCCTGGTTGATTCCCTTCTGAAGAAGATGCGTGATGATGAATTGACTGTGGGTGTGATTGCCGTGGACCCGACAAGTCCATTCAGCGGCGGGGCAATTCTCGGTGACAGGATTCGAATGCAGGATCATGCCCTCGATCAGGAAATATTTATCCGCAGTATGGGGACCAGGGGCAGCTTGGGAGGATTGTCACGTTCCACAAGGGAAGCGATCCAGGTCCTTGACGCATTCGGCAAGGACATCGTGCTGGTTGAAACTGTTGGTGTGGGACAATCGGAAGTTGATATAGTGAAGACAGCCGATACAACCCTGGTGGTTCTTACTCCGGCCGGGGGAGACAGCGTGCAGACAATCAAAGCAGGAATAATGGAGATTGCCGATATATTTGTGATCAACAAGGCCGATCTGCCTGGATCTGAACGGACAATTGCTGAAATCAATGCCATGCTCGATATGAAGAGCAGCAGTTGGCGGCCGCCGGTTGTGCCCACCATATCGATCCGCGGCGAGGGAATTGAAGAGCTGTGGAAGGCTATTCGCGAGCACCGCAAGTTCATGGAAGAGAGTGGAAAGCTGTTGGAGATCAGGCGTGAAAGAGTCAGGCGGGAACTGACCGAGCAGGTTGAGTACCTGGTGAAGAATAAAATATGGGACCGGGTCAAGGCTAAAATTGAGCTCGATGCGCTGGTGGAAAAGATAGTTCTTCGTGAACAGGATCCTTACAGTTCCGCCCGTGAACTGTTGGAACGGATCAATTTCTATAACGGTAGGACCGAAGGGGATGATTGAATGAGTGATAACAGGCAAACCGAGAAAATAAAAGAAGAAAAAGCAAAATGGGAAGAAGATGTAAGAGGTCTGAAGGATCGGAAAAGTTCTTTCAAGACTGTTTCCGGTATGCCGGTTGACGCACTTTATACTCCCCTGGAGCAGCAAGAACTGGATTACAGTGAGGATCTCGGATTTCCGGGCAGTTATCCTTACACCCGGGGGGTGCAAAGTAATATGTACCGCGGCCGGCTCTGGACGATGCGCCAGTTTTCCGGTTTCGGAGATGCCTATGATTCGAACAGGCGTTATCGATACCTGCTGGAACATGGTCAGACCGGACTAAGTGTTGCTTTCGATATGCCGACAATTATGGGTTATGATTCGGATCACGAGCGCTCGCTCGGTGAAGTGGGTCGCTGCGGTGTGGCCATCGATTCGCTGGAAGATATGGAAGTGCTCTTTGACCGGATTCCTGTTGATAAAGTAACAACCTCGATGACTATCAACGGACCCGCTTCAATTCTCTGGTGCATGTATCTGGCCAATGCGGAGAAACAGGGTATCAGTTTTGATCAGGTGGGTGGGACAATTCAGAATGATATTCTGAAAGAATATATTGCCCAGAAATCATGGATCTTTCCTCCCGAGCCGTCGATGAGATTGATCACCGATATTTTTGCCTTTGCGGCCGATCATGTGCCAAAGTGGAATACGATCAGCATCAGCGGTTATCACATTCGGGAAGCCGGTTCGACAGCGGTACAGGAATTGGCATTTACACTTGCTGACGGGTTTGCCTATGTCGAGGCGGGAATTAAGGCCGGTCTTGAGGTTGAACGTTTCGCCCCGCGGCTATCATTTTTCTTTAACTCCCATATAGATTTTTTTGAAGAGATTTGCAAGTACCGGGCGGCAAGACGGATCTGGGCCAGGCGAATGAAAGAAAAATACGGGGCTAAAGACCCTCGTTCACTTAAGCTGCGTTTTCATACTCAGACGGCTGGCTGCAGCCTTACGGCCCAGGAACCGGAGAATAACATCATCAGAACTGCTCTTGAGGCTCTTTCGGCAGTGTTGGGTGGGACCCAGTCGCTGCATACAAATTCGATGGATGAGGTTTTGGCGCTGCCGACAGAGAAGTCGGTTAAGATCGCCCTGCGTACTCAGCAGGTCATCGCTCATGAGAGCGGGGTGGCCAATACGATTGATCCCCTGGCTGGTTCTTATTTTATCGAGGCGTTGACCGATCGGATGGAAGAAGAAGCTGAAGAGTATTTTAAGAGAATCGATGACTTGGGTGGGGTGTTGGCGGCAATCGATATTGGCTTCTTCCAGCAGGAAATTGCAGATTCTGCATATATATTTCAGCGAGAGGTAGACAGCGGCGAGAGAGTGGTAGTAGGGGTTAACCGTTACAATACGGGGGAACCGCTGCAGATTGAACTGCTCAGAATTGACCCCGAGGTTGAAAAGAAACAGGTCGACCGGTTAAAAGAGTTGAAGTCCAGGCGTGATAACAGTGCGGTCAGTAATGCCCTGAGAGAGCTCAAGGATTGCGCGGCAGGCAGTGATAACCTGATACCGAAAATCCTGGCCGCGGTTAAATTCTATGCGACTGAAGGTGAAATAGTGGCAGCTCTGAAAGAGGTTTTCGGGGAATATCGTGAAAAGCCTTCATTTTAAAGAAAAATGAGTGGGTAACAAATGTCTGAAAATATAATTAACTAATGTGTCCCGAAATTAAAGGGGTGTTGAGATGAGTGGGAAAAAGATCAGGGTGCTGGTGGCGAAGCCGGGGTTGGATGGGCATGACCGGGGGGCGCGGGTGGTAGCCCGGGCGCTGAGGGATGCCGGGATGGAAGTGGTCTATACCGGGCTGCACCAGACACCGGAACAGATAGCGGAGACAGCCCTTCAGGAAGATGTGGATGTGGTGGGTCTGAGTATTCTATCAGGGGCGCATATGACCCTGGCCCCCAGGGTCAAAGGCTTACTGAAAAAGAATGGCATGGAAGATGTGCTGATGCTGGTTGGAGGTATAATCCCTGAAGAGGATGCCGACGAACTGATTAAGACCGGTTGTTGCGATCAGGTTTTTACACCGGGCGATCCGCTGGATAAAATATCTGATTATATTTACGGTAAATTTAACCCTGTTTCTGAGGAATGACCGTTTTCCGATATCTTTTTTTACCGCTGCGTAATTTTAAACTTTCCTGGACCGCTCTTTTTTTCGAGCTGCTCCAAACCAGAAAATCTGCAATAGCTTCTGAAAGAGGCCTGGGCCGGTAACCAAGTTCGTTCCAGGCTTTCTGTGAGCTGAATACCGAGTTGTCGATTACTGTCTGCAGCGAATAGACTGTATAATGGGACCTTATTTTCAGCCACTGCGTGAAATACTGGATAATTGAAACGGCAACAATGGCCAGTTTTACCGGGACTTTAACTTTATATGCTTTTTCTCCCTGGGCTTTCCTTGTCATGTCGTGTAGGCTTTCAATTGTTTCCTGCTGTCCGGAAAGAATATAGATCTCCCCGCATCGCCCCTTAGCACAGGCCAGAATAAGACCCCGGGCTACATCGTGGACATCGACGAAATCGAAAGCGCCGTCGATCAATAAATTTACCCTGCGATCGGCAAAAGAAAGGAGAGCCCGACCCATCTCGGAGTCGGCATAGTCATGAGAGCCGATAATGCCGGTGGGGCAGACAATAACTGCATTTAAGCCCTTTTGAACTGCATCAAGAACAGCCATTGTTCCTTCGGCTTTTGTCCGGTCATATGAACCGTTCGGGCTGTCAATGGCCAGAGGAGTTTTCTCATCGATTGTTATCCCGTGCGGTTCACGGCGGAATGCGTGGACGGAGCTAACATGAACGAGCCGTTTTACCCCGCATTCCAGGGCAACTTCTGCTACGTTTCGTGCACCTTCAACGTTAACCTGCTGCATCATTTCTTCCATACCCGGGCGGATTGCGATCACCCCGGCCAGGTGATAAACTTGATCGATACCCTGCATCGCCTGTTTTAGCGCGTTGCAATCGAGGATATTGCCGACCACGACTTCTACCAGCATACCTTCCAGAGCTTTAAGTGGCTCCCCGGGTAAAACGAATACCCTGACTTTCTCTCCGCTATTTATAAGCTCCCGGACCAGTACGTTGCCCAAATGCCCGGTTGCTCCGGTAATTAATATCATTTTAATCCCTCCGTTTTAAACCTTCAAAAAGTATATTAATGCTGTCCTGCAGCTTTTTCCCCCAGTTTTCTCCCTCAGGGTTAAGTGAAGCCTGTAGAAAGAGACCGCTTGAAAGTGAAAGAAGCAGCTGGCCGGTGGTTTCCGGGTCAACAGGTGCGATCACTTTCTGTTCGATTCCGCGGCTGACAAACCTGGAAAATATCTTCTGGTAACGCCGGTATGGAGCAAGAGTAGCGCTGCGAACTTTTTCATTGCGGTTGGCATGGGTCCACAATTCAAGAAAAAGGCCCATCAAGACCTGGTTTGAGATAAAAAGGTCCTGCATTTTACCGGCCATCTCGAGCATTCCGACTAGAACGTTATCAGCCCGGTTTACCGCATCCTCCAGGTTTTCTTCAAGGGTGGTAAGCCAGGTATCGATCAATTCGAGAAAGACTGATTCCTTGCTTTCGAAATGATAATAAAATGCGCCTTTGCTAACTCCGGCCTGTTCGCAGATTTCTGCGACGCCGGTAAACGCATACCCGTCAGTAGCGATACGCAGGGTGGCTGCCGAAAGGATGGTTGCCCTGGTCTGTGCGCTGCGCTGAATGTTGTTCATATGATGCCTCCACACAAATAATTAAAAACCGACCGGTCAGTATGTTTGCTAATTTAATTATACAGATCGAATATTAAAAGTCAAGAAAGTATGAAAAGGGTATAAGTCGTTCATACAGAATTATTAAGTAGTGTCCGGGAAAGCGAGGCTGTCTCATAATGACCCGGTTTGGTGATCGCATATCAGAAGCTGAACAGAAATTGCGGGACAGATTATTCGGACCGCTGGTTCTTTTTATTTTTCCCAAGTGGTTTACACCCAATCATGTAACGGCTTTAAGGGCCTTTCTGGTTCTTACAGCAATTATATTTTTCCTGGTTGGGATTTCCCTGGGTTGGCAGATTTTTATCCTGATCGTAGCGGCTTTAACAGATTTTGTTGATGGGATACTGGCCAGGGCAAGGAAGCAGTATTCCCTGCACGGCGCGTACTTTGATCATGCCGTTGACTGGTTTTTAGGCGGCTGGGCCGGTATTCTTGCGTTAATCAATGGTTTGCTTCCATTTTCATTCATGGCCGCCATAATAACTCTTCAGTTGGGGATCACAGTGATTGACAGGGTGAGAGCTGCAAATATTGAGAAAAACAGCAGCAGGGAAAAAGTGCTGGCGATTGCCATGGGTGCGGCTAATTTTCAGCCGAGCGCCTTTTCGAGGTTCCAATTTTTCTCGATTTTAACCGGATTTTTTCTTATTTTGCTGGGGCATCTCTGGCATTCTGGTGTAATCAGGTATTTCGGGCTTTTTTTTCTATACGCCGCTGTAGTTTTTGCCGCTATTCTACTTTTTGATACAATTTACCGATTGATCGTTGAGAAAAAGCTGACAAATAGGGCGGCCAATTGAGGAAGCCATATCAAGTAGTCTTTTTTATTTGTTTTATTTTTTTGATTGTTTATTAATATTTCTAATTGAGTTATAAGGGGAAAAGGAATGGACGCACTTGGTCTGGATAAAGCGAGGCAGCGGATTGCAGAACTGCGCAGTGAAATCGATGATTATAACTACCATTATCATGTACTCGATCAGCCTTTAGTGGACGACCATCGGTTTGATCAGATGATGAAAGAGTTAAAAAAACTTGAGGAAAAATTTCCCGAGCTTAAGGATCCAGATTCTCCGACTCAAAGGGTTGGAGGAGAGCCTCTCTCAGCATTTGTGCCTCTCGAGCATAAGGTGCCCATGCTGGGCCTGGACAATGCTTTTGATGAGGATGAAGTTAGAGATTTTGACACCCGGGTTCGTAAGTTGTCGGGTCTGAGTACTGTTGAGTATTTCTGTGAGCTCAAAATAGATGGTTTGGCAGTTTCACTGCAGTATGAAGAAGGCATCTTTAAAAATGGTTCAACCCGTGGGGACGGCCATACAGGCGAAGATATCACCCTTAACATTAAAACAATCAAACAGATTCCCCTGCGGCTGAAAGAAGCCCTTGATTTAGAAATCCGGGGGGAAATATATATCAATAAAAGTGATTTTGAAAACCTGAACAGGCAGCGTGAGGAACAGGGACTGATGCTTTTTGCCAATCCCCGCAATGCAGCGGCCGGCTCTGTCAGGCAACTTGACCCCCGTCTGGCTGCCGCACGACCTTTGAAACTTTTTGTTTATGGCCTGGGAGAGCATAATTTACATGTCAACACACAGTATGAGCTGCTCAATTACCTGCATGAACTCAGATTTCCGGTAAACCAGCACCGCAAGCTATGCCGTGGGCCGGAGGAGGTCTGGGGGTACTGCTCCGATTGGTCTGAGTCGAGGCATGAACTGCCCTATGAAATCGATGGTATAGTGATCAAGGTCAATGATCTGACGCAGCAGCGGAATCTGGGTACTACGGCCAGAAGTCCCAGGTGGGCGGTAGCCTATAAATACCCTCCTGAAGAGAAGATGACAAAAGTAGTTAATATTGATGTAAACGTTGGAAGGACCGGTGCGATCACGCCGATAGCCATTCTTGACCCGGTTGCGCTAAGCGGAACAACTGTGCAGAGAGCCAGTTTACATAACGAGGATTTTATTGCTGAAAAGGGGATAATGATCGGGGATACGGTAGTAGTTCGCAAGGCAGGAGAGATCATACCCGAAGTATTGAGAGTTATTATAGAAAAGAGGACTGGTGAGGAGAGATCATTCAGGATGCCTGAGATCTGTCCTTCCTGCAATTCGAAAACGGTCAGGTTGAGCGGTGAAGCGGCAAGGAGATGCATTAACCTTTCATGTCCGGCTCAGCTGGTTGAAAAGCTGGTTCATTTTGCCTCTAGAAGAGCGATGGATATAGAGGGAATGGGGCCGGCTATGGCCGAAATATTATTTAACAACAACCTGGTCCGTGATGTGGGCGATCTTTATTATCTTGAAGTTGAAAAACTGGCTGCACTACCACGGGTTGCCGATAAATCGGCGGAAAATCTTCTGGAGTCCATTGAAAATAGCAAGGCTAATCCGCTCAGGCGGCTGCTGTTTGGACTGGGTATACGCTTTGTCGGTGAAAAAGCGGCCCGCCTGCTTGCCGAACGATTCGGATCATTGGAAACACTGCAAAAAGCAGGAGAGGAAGAACTGACTGATGTTGAAGAAATAGGTCCGAAAATAGCCGAAGCGGTAGTCAGTTTCTTAAGGATGGCGGAAACTATACCGGTCCTTGATAAATTGCGCAGAGCCGGTGTGAATTTGATCGAACCGGTGACTGCTGAATCAGTAGGAATCTTCTCCGGAAAAACTTTTGTCTTCAGCGGCACTCTCGAAGATTATACCCGTGATGAAGCAGCTGCCCTGGTCGAATCAAAGGGCGGGCTGATCAGTAATTCAATCAGTAAAAAAGTGAATTACCTTATTACGGGCGCCCAACCTGGTAGCAAGGTAGCCAAAGCAAGAGATTTAGGTATCGATATTATCGATGAAACCCGGTTTAAAGAAATGCTGGCTGAAGAATAAAAACCGCTCTTATTTTTGGCGGTTATGCTCGGAGGTGTTGAAGGATGGTGCATAGAAAAGTATCTGCTTTGACAGCTGATGAAGAGAGCAGACAGTTGCTCCAGGCAATCATTGATTCTCTGTCCGATGCCGTTTCGGTAGTCAATGAAAAAGGAATCGGCATAATGGTCAACAGGGCGTATATCAGGCTGACCGGGATGACCGAAGAGCAGGTCCTGAAGAAACCGGCTACAGTAGATATTGCCGAGGGTGAAAGCGTTCATATGCGTGTTCTGCAGACGGGAAAACCGATCAAGGGTGTGCGGATGAAGGTCGGCCCATTCAGGCGCGAAGTTATTGTAAACTGTGCCCCGCTGGTTATAAACGGAAAACTGAAGGGCAGCGTCGGAGTTATTCACGATATTTCAGAACTTCGAAGAGTAATGGAAGAGCTTGAACGGACCAGACGTCTGATCAGAAGGTTAGAATCCCGCTACACCTTTGATGATATCATTGGCAGCAGTGAGCAAGTCTTGAACGCCATTGAACGGGCCAGGCAGGCAGCTTCAACTCCGGTATCTGTTTTGCTTCGTGGTGAGTGCGGGACAGGCAAGGAACTTTTTGCTCATGCTATTCACCATGCCAGCGAACGTGCTGACAGACCGTTTATCAGGGTTAACTGCGCTTCACTGACCGATACGCTCCTGGAAAGCGAGCTTTTCGGCTATGCAGATGGCGCTTTTACCGGAGCCAAAAAAGGCGGCCGAAAAGGTTACTTCGAAGAGGCGGCCGGTGGAACTCTTTTTCTTGATGAGATCGGAGCGATGAGCCGTGAAGCACAGGCAAGATTGTTAAGGGCTATCCAGGAAGGTGAAATCATCCGGGTCGGCGAGTCGCGCTCGCGAAGCATTGATGTGCGAGTTGTCGCTGCCACCAATGCAGACCTGGAAGATATGACCGACCGGGGCTATTTCCGCAAGGATCTCTACTACCGCCTGAACGTGTTTCCCATTGTTTTGCCGCCATTACGGGAAATAAAAAGCGATATTCCCCTGCTGGTAAATCATTTTCTTGACCGCTACGCTCAGGAATATGGCCGAACGGTTATCGAGACTGCTCCGGGTGTCTTCCGCCGATTAAAGGAGTACGACTGGCCGGGCAATATGCGCGAACTGCAGAACGTAATAACCCGCGCTTTAATCAACATGGACCGGGACGAAGAAGTTATCGAGGAAAAGCATCTTTACATGCCCTTTATTACCACCGCTGAAGAAAAACGAACTGCTTCCATGCCAATCGATGGTTCGTTAAAAGATATGCATTCCCTATGGGAAAAAACTATCCTCGAACAGATCCTCGAAGAAAGCGGCGGAAACAAGGCTGAAACAGCCCGCCGCCTCGACATTTCAATCCGCAACCTCTACAACAAACTCCACCAACACAACCTAATCTAAACCGCACACGGGGACGGTTCTTCTGTGCGGTTTTTTAGGTGATCAAAACAAGGGTATAACACTGTAGTGTTGAAAAATATATATAGAATATTTTCGAGGAGTGAATTTATGCCACGTGGAGCTAGAGAGAAGAGCAGCACTGGAATCTATCATGTTGTAATGCGAGGAATCAACAAACAAATAATATTCAATGATGATGAAGATAGACAATTTTATTTAGCGAAGGTGAAAGAATATAAAAAGACATGCGGCTACGAGATTTATGCCTATTGTTTGATGAATAATCATATACATTTGTTGATGAAAGAAGGAATTAATTCATTGGGGATATCCTTCCGGAGAATCGGTGCAAGCTATGTTTACTGGTATAATTGGAAATATGATCGAGTAGGTCACTTATTCCAAGATCGCTATAAAAGTGAAGCAGTTGAAGATGACAAATATTTTCTAACAGTATTAAGATATATCCACCAAAACCCATTTAAAGCTGGACTCATAAATGATTTAAATTACCCATGGAGCAGTTATCGTGAATATATTCAGAAACCTATTATTTGTAATATAGAGCTGGCACTTAATATGTTTTCAAAGGAGCAAACAGAAGCTAAGCGTTTATGGGCAGATTTTAACCAAGCAATTAATGATGATCTGTGCCTGGATATAAATGAAAAACGAAGATTAGGCAATAGAGAGGCTGTTGAGATTATTAAAACAATCGCCGCCGTAAAAGATCCGAAAGAAGTTGGATTATTTGAAGGGAAACACTTAACTTCGGTAATACAAAAATTTAAAAAAGAAGGGTTATCAATTCGTCAGATAGAGACGTTAACGGGAATTAGTTTTTGGAAAATAAGGAAGGTATAATTACAAAGAACCCGCACAGGAGAACCGTCCCCTTGTGCGGTTTTTTGGTGTGGGGAAAATTGGTATGAAAATTGCGATAAATATAATGTGGAATCGAAAATAATTTTTGGGGGGATGCAAATGTCCGGTTTTATGGCCAGGATGGCCGAACAGGGATATGAAGAAGTGGCAATGTTTCATGATGCAGAAACAGGATTAAAAGCGGTTATTGCGATTCACAGCACATTTCGGGGGCCAGCATTAGGTGGAACCCGTATGTGGACCTATGCCTGTGAAGAAGATGCTATAGATGATGCCATGTTTCTTGCCCGGGGCATGAGCTACAAATCTGCCGCTGCCGATCTGCCTCTCGGCGGTGGGAAAGGGGTCATTATCGGAGATCCTTGCAAAGATAAGTGTGAAGAATTATTCAGAGCATATGGACGCTGTGTTGAAAAAATGAATGGCCGGTTTATAACTGCAGCAGATATGGGCACTGAAGAACATGACCTCGATTGTGTCAGGATGGAGACAGATTATGTAGTAGGTGGTTCGGCACTGGGCAGCCCTTCACCATACACCGCATATGGCGTCTGGAAAGGTTTGAAAGCCTGCGCTTCTGAAGTTTACGGCACTCCCAGCCTAAGAGGGTTAACTGTAGCTATCCAGGGTGTGGGTAGTGTAGGATATGCTTTATGTAAGCACCTCGTTGATGAAGGAGCAAAACTGATTGTTACCGATATAGATACAAAACGTCTACAACACGCGGTGGATACACTGGGAGCAACAGCTGTGACGCCCGATGAAATCTACAGTCAACAGTGTGATATATTTGCTCCCTGCGGAGGTGGCGGAGTCATTAACTCCAAAACATTACCCGAACTCAAATGCAAGATTGTAGGTGGAGCAGCCAATAATGTGATCAAGGACCCGAAATACGGTCCCGAGCTTCAAGAACGCGGAATTCTCTATGCACCGGATTATATAATTAATGGTGGGGGTATTATTTTTGTCGAATACAGCAGGCAGGGTAACAAAGATACCGAATTCATCAAATCGGAAATTGACCGCATTGAAGGGCGTCTGACGGAGATAATCAAGCGATCCAGGGAAGAAAATATTATACCTGAAGATGCTGCCGATCGATATGCAGAAGATAAACTTCGTGAAAAAGTCGTAAACTAACCAGAATAGAAAACCGTGCAATATTATGCAGGCAAACAATTGCAAATTGCAGGATATTGCAGGGAGGAGTGGGCTATGGAAAACGAAATGTTTGAATTCAGAATACACGGCAGGGGCGGTCAGGGCATAGTTGTAGCCGCATCGATATTTGCAGAAGCAGTTTTTTCGGAAGGTTATTACGCCCGTGCTTTTTCTTTATTTGGAGCAGAGCGACGGGGTGCACCGGTGACCGCCTTCATACGGGTCAGCAAGGATAGGTTGATGCCCCGAAGCAGAATTTATATACCGGATTACGTAGTGGTATTTGATGCTACAATAACCGGAAGCACTCTTGTTGCCGGTCTTAAAGAAGACGGTATCATGTTGATCAATGCTGATGATAACTGGCAGGATAAGCTACCCCCGGAAGCATTTAAAAACAATAAATTCAAAATTTATGTAGTCGATGCAACTGATATTGCCAGCCGACACAAACTGACGATTGGCAGTTTCCCCATGGTCAATACAGTTATGCTCGGTGCGATGGCCAGGATCAGCGGATTATCTTCACTGGAAAACCTTACCTCGGCGATCAGGAAAAAAGTATCGGCAAGTATTGAAGAAAACATCAAGGCAACAACCCAGGGTTACGAAACGGTAAAGGAGGTGGGGCAGCTTGTCACCTGAGCAAATGATAGAAAAAGTTCCTTATGCCTGTGGATTTGATCCCATATCCGCCAACAAGACCGGCGAATGGCGATTTATGACCCCAGACCGGGTAAGCCGGCTTTCTCCCTGCCGACAGGGCTGCCCGCTGGACGGGCATATACCGGGTTGGCTGGAAGCGGTTAAGGCCGAAAAATGGGATGAAGCATGGGAGATAATGAGCATTTACAACCCCTTCCCGGCAATTACAGGGCATGTCTGTTTTCATCCCTGTACTGAAAACTGCAATCGCGGACAGCTTGACGAAGTGATCGATATTCCCGGTGTTGAGAGGACAATCGGTGAATGGCGCCTGGCGAATTATCAAAAACCGGAAACGCCTCAGACTGATAAAGGTGATATAGCGGTGGTCGGATCAGGTCCGGCCGGTTTAAGCAGTGCCTATTACCTGGCTCAGGCAGGTTATGGCGTTACCGTATTTGAAAGATCTGGAGAAATCGGCGGAATGCTTGCTCTTGGTATCCCGGAATATCGCTTACCCAGAAAAGTCCTTCAGAAAGAGATAGCAGTTCTGGAAAAAGAGGGCATCAAATTCGTTACAAGCTGTAATATAGGTAAGGATAAATCGGTTGCTGACCTCTTCAGTGAATTTGACCAGGTATTTTTTGCAACCGGAGCCTGGATTCCACGTAAGGCAAATATCCCCGGTGAAAAGAACAGCGGCGTATTCAATGCTCTCGATTTTCTGAGCCGCGTGAACACAGGGAATCCACCGGAGTTGACCGAATCAGTTGTCGTTATCGGGGGTGGCAATGCAGCCGTAGATAGCGCCCGGACTGCTCTAAGAATGAATGGCGTGAACCACGTAAGCCTTATTTATCGCAGGAGCAGGGTCGAAATGCCTGCCGATCCGGTTGAGGTGGAAGCAGCGGAACGTGAGGGGGTTGAATTAATATTCAATGCCCGGCCACGAGAAATCATCACTGAAAAAAATGAACCAACCGCAGTTATTTTTGATCACAGTAAAACAAACCTGGAAGGCCTGGTTGTTGATAGCAGCCGTTCATTCACCAAGGAATGCGGTTCAGTAATAATGGCCCTGGGCCAGGAAGCTGATCACTCCCTCTTCGGAGAAATTAATGAAGAGAGGTCAGTATTTGCCGGTGGAGATCTGGTTACAGGTCCCGACACCGTTCCGGCAGCGATCAGGGCGGGAAGAATTGCCGCACTGTGTATTCAGTCGGCAATGGAGGACCTTCCTCTTCCCGAACTGGAACTTGAGTTTGAAAAAGCGCTCGCTTTTGAAGATCTGAACCTTGAAGCACAGGTTAACCTGGAATTTCAGCAGCGTCAGGCTGAACCGGTATCAGAAGCTGCTCGCTGCCTGGGATGCGGAACATGTACATCCTGCGGGATCTGTTACCTCTTCTGCCCCGATCTTGCCGTTGACCTGGTTGACGGTAGATACGAATTTAATCTCGACTATTGTAAAGGCTGCGGCATTTGCGTTAAAGAATGCCCGTCACAGGCTCTTGCAATGAAAGGAGGCAGATAATAATGCCATTTGAATTGATGAGCGGAAACCAGGCAGCCGCAGCTGCTGTCCAGCGTGCAGGGGTTGATTTGGTTGCTGCCTATCCGATTACACCCCAGACGGCAATTGTCGAAACACTTGCCGATTATTCAGCCAACGGGCTCCTGAAGGGCGAATTTGTCAGCGTTGAGTCTGAGTACTCCGCCCTGGCGTGCTGTAATGGAGCCGTGGCAGCAGGAGCAAGAGTTTTTACCGCTACTTCTTCACACGGGCTTGCCTTCATGCACGAGATGACCCAGTGGTGCAGTGGGGCAAGGTTCCCGATAGTCATGGTCAATGTGAACAGGGCGATTGGAGCGCCATGGGTGCTCGATCCGGACCAGGGAGACAGCCTGAGCCAACGCGATACGGGATGGATGCAGATATACTGTTCCGGCGCTCAGGAGGTATTTGACACGGTCCTGCAGGCTTTTGTATTGAGCGAAGAACTGCTGCTGCCCTGCATGGTTGTCTTTGATGGCTTCTATATTTCTCATACCTACGAGGTGGTCGATATTCCCGAAGAGGAAACAGTGAGGAAGTTCATTAAACCACCAACTTTCGAAGCTCAGGTGCAGCCGGGCCGGCAGAAAAACATTCACGGTCTGACTGCGGGAGAAAATCAGCACCTGCTGGTCAGGAAACGACATGAGGATATGCTGAAAGCCCTGAACCTTTTAGAGAAAATCAACGAAGATTACCATAAAATATTTGGGAGGAGCTATAAGGCTGTATATGCAGAAATTCCTGAAGGCGCAGAAACTGCTGTAGTTGCAGCCGGGGCTACTGCTGAGACCGTGAGATGGAACCTGCCCAAACTTACTGGAACCGGTTTGATCCAGCTGAGGATGTTCAGGCCTTTTCCTTCAGATCAGCTCTGCAAAATATTTAGCGATCACAAGATCAAACGCTTGATCGTCATCGACAGGAATTGTTCAACAGGAGTAGGGGGCATTTTTGCCCAGGAAATAAAATCAGCGATATATAAAATGGATAAACCTCCCGTGGTAAACGATCTGATCCTGGCCGGAGGGATCGATTTGACCGGCGATATGCTGAAGAAGGTAATCGAAGACAGTCATTTGGCTGATAAGAGTGAAGACAAGTGGGGGGTGGATATACAGTGAATATTAGTGAATTGAATCGCGAGAGAGAAATTCTGTATTCAGGTCACAGTGCCTGTCCGGGATGTGGGGCTGTTCTGACTGTCCGTCATATGACGAGAACACTCGGTCCGGACATAGCCATGGTTATTACCGCCTCCTGTTGGAGTATAATTGCCGGGATGCCTCCCCTGACTGCCCTTAAATGTCCGATCCTGCACTGCCCGTTTCCAAGTGCCGGTTCTGTTGGCGGCGGCCTGAAAAGAGGTTTGATTGCAAAGGGGCATCTCGATACGACAGTCGTTGTGCTGGCTGGAGATGGCGGCACATTCGATATCGGGCTGCAGGCCCTTTCGGGAGCTGCCCAGCGTAATGAAGATTATATCTTCATCTGCTATGATAACGAAGCATACATGAACACAGGGATGCAAACCAGTTCGGCCACACCATACGGAGCCAGAACAAACACCGCACCCTATCCCCTGTTTAAGGAAGGGCAGAAGAAAAATATCATGCAGATCATGGCTGCTCACAGTATACCTTATGCAGCAACAGCCACGGTCGCTTTTCCTGATGATATGGAACGGAAACTGAAGAAGGCAAAAGAGATAAAAGGATTCAGGTTTATTCATATCCTTTCACCCTGCCCACCGGGTTGGGGAGCTGAATCTTCAGATACAATCCACCTTTCAAGGTTGGCGGTTACCACCGGGTTTTTCCCGCTCTACGAAATATACAACGGCATAACCTGGAAGCTGACAAGCCCGCCGGATATGAAAGGGACTCCGCTTAACGAATACCTGGACAGTCAGAAGAGATTCAACAAGATGGACCAGATCAGGCGGAAAGCTCTACAGGAAGAAGTTGATCATGATTGGTCGTGCCTGATGGATCGATGTGAGGCCTCAGTAGATACAGATTGACAGACTTAAGCGTTCTTCAACTTTCGTCGACGCAAAAATTATAATAAATTTTAGAATTCCTATAAATCTTAAAACCAGCAGCAGGATTTTCCCTGCCCGAGCCGAAAAATAATTAATGTTATACATGATTTCATACATTAGAAGGAGGTGTCTGGTTTTGAGGGAGATAGCGGCGTCGACGATCTCAGAACAAGTGGCCGAGATGTGCCAGAAAGCTAACATCTACCTGGGTGAAGATGTTTTTGATGCGCTGAAAAAGTCATTGAAAACTGAAGAATCGCCTACGGGCAAGGAAGTATTAAAGCAATTGATTGAAAATGTAGAGATAGCCAAAAACGAGCAGATCCCGATCTGTCAGGATACGGGATTTGCCGTTTTTTTTGTTGAATGGGGCCAGGATGCTCATTTAACCGGAGGCACGCTCGAAGAAGCGATTCACGCTGGCGTAAAAAAGGGCTATACGGAAGGCTATTTGCGTAAATCGATTGTGACCGATCCATTGTATGAACGGAAAAACACCGGTGATAATACCCCGGCCGTTATTTACACAGATCTCGTTCCCGGCGACAAGGTTAAAATTGCATTTGCCCCGAAAGGAGGGGGCAGCGAGAACATGAGCTCGGTGAAAATGCTCAAACCTTCTGACGGGGAAGCGGGCGTGATCGACTTTGTGGTGAACCATGTCAAAGCTGCCGGCCCAAACCCCTGCCCGCCGATTGTTGTTGGGGTAGGCATCGGTGGTACTTTTGAGAAAGTAGCAATGCTGGCCAAGAAAGCCCTTTTCAGGCCGATCGGGCAATCAAACCCTGAAAAACGCTTTGCAGACCTGGAGAAGAAAATTTTGGAAAAAGTAAATGATCTGGGAGTGGGTCCGCAGGGTTTCGGGGGTAGAACCTTTGCCCTGGCCGTACATATCGAAACCTTCCCGGCTCATATTGCCAGTATGCCGGCCGCGGTGAACATTAACTGCCATGCCTGTCGGCATCTTGAGATAACAATCTAAATTCAGGACAGACCGAAAGGAGGAAGATTTTACGATGGAACCAAAAAGAATTAAAGCGCCCCTGAGCGATGAAGACGTTTTAGCTTTAAAAGCAGGCGATAATGTTTTAATCGACGGGGTAATCTATACAGCTCGCGATGCAGCCCATAAAAAACTGGTTGAACTGATGGAAAAAGGAGAAGAGCTGCCTATTGACCTAAAAGGCCAGTTTATTTATTATGTCGGTCCCACACCGGCGAAACCCGGTCAGGCCATCGGCTCTGCCGGACCGACGACCAGCGGAAGGATGGACGCGTATACCCCGCAGATGCTGGAGAAAGGGATGAAAGGCTGCATCGGCAAGGGGCTGCGCAGCCAGACCGTTAAGGATGCGCTGGTTAAATACAAAGGAGTCTACCTGGCAGCTGTAGGTGGTGCCGGAGCACTTTTATCCAAAAGAATCAAGAAAAGTGAAGTAGTGGCCTACCCTGAGTTGGGGGCAGAGGCGATCCATCGCCTGGAAGTTGAAGGTTTCCCGGCAACCGTGATCAACGATGCTTACGGCAATGACTTATACGCCGAAGGGGCCAAGGAATACGCTCGTTAAAAACATATGAAAGAAGGGATTTGTAAAGATGACCATGAACAAAGATGAACTACTGGCCAAGGCGAAAAAGCCGGCTGAAGACGCCATGCGTTTGCACCCTTTTTATAAAGGGAAAATGGAAACAACCTTAAAAAGCTGTGTGCGTGATATCAATGACTTTGCCATCTGGTATACTCCCGGCGTAGCCGAGCCCTGCAAGGCAATTGCTGCCGATAAATCGAAAGTCTATGAATATACCAATAAGGCCAATTTCTGTGCTGTTGTCTCCGATGGCACCAGAGTTTTAGGCTTAGGCGATATCGGCCCTGAAGCATCCATGCCGGTTATGGAAGGCAAAGCCTTGCTCTTTAAATACTTAGGCGGCGTAGACGCCTTTCCGGTCTGTGTCGACACCAAAGATCCCGATGAACTGATCAACTTTGTCAAAATGCTCCAACCCTGCTTCGGGGGGGTTAACTTAGAAGACATCGCCAGTCCCAAATGCTTCTACATTCTCGACCGCCTGAGGGAAGAATGTCATATCCCTGTCTGGCACGACGACCAGCAGGGCACAGCGATGGTCAACCTGGCCGGGTTGATTAATGCCCTTAAAATTGTCAATAAAAAAATTAGCGAAATTAAGATCGTCATGTTGGGCGTGGGAGCTGCAAATGTTTGTACTGCCCGTCTGATTATTGCAGCCGGAGCAGATCCGAAAAAAATAATCATGATTGACAGTAAAGAAACGCTGCATTCAGGGCGGACAGAGCTCAAAGAAGAACATCCGGTCAAGTGGGAACTGGCCCAGATTACCAACGGAGAAGCAATCACCGGTGGTGCCCCGGCTGCCTGCCAGGGTGCTGATGTCCTCATTGCCTTATCCAAACCCGGTCCCGATACGGTCAAGAAAGAATGGATTTCCAGCATGGCTAAAGATGCAATCGTTTTTGCGTGCGCCAACCCGATACCGGAGATCTGGCCCTGGGAAGCGCTGGAAGCCGGAGCAAAGATTGTTTCAACCGGCCGTTCCGACTTTCCGAACCAGGTCAATAACTCACTGGGCTTTCCGGCAATTTTCCGTGGGGTACTCGATGTTCAGGCGACAACAATCACCGACAGCATGTGTATTGCTGCCGCTGAAGAACTGGCTGCCTGTGCTCCTGATGGCGGAATGAATCCTGAAAAGATCCTGCCGACCATGGATATGTGGGAGATCTTCCCCCGGGTGGCGACAGCCACTGCAATGAAAGCCATTGAAGAAGGAGTGGCCCGGGTGAAGTTAAGCCGCGAAGAGATCTACAAGAATGCTGAAGCAATTATTAAGCGTTCACAGGATCTTACCAAGGCAATGATGGATCAAGGTTTTATCCCCATGCCGCCTGCCGAGTAAAGAGGAGGATCTTATGAGCGACGAGATAAAGATGGTTGACATATTTTTAATGGGAAAACGCTACAGGGTTCCAGAATCACTGACAATAATGGATGCCATGGAATATGCCGGTTACCAGCTGAAAAGAGGCTGCGGCTGTCGGGCCGGTTTTTGTGGAGCTTGTGCAACCGTATACCGGATGGCCGGTGATTTCGAATTGAAAGTCGGCTTGGCCTGTCAGACCAAGGTGGAAGATGGTATGTATTTGGCCCAGATTCCGTTTTTCCCGGGCCGGAAAGCCACTTTCAACCTGGAAGAGATCAAACCTTCTGTAGCCCATTTTGCCCAGCTCTACCCGGAAGTATACCGCTGCCTCGGCTGCAGTTCATGTACAAAAGTATGCCCGCAGGATATTGATGTAATGCAGTATATTGCCTATATTCAGCGCGGCGATTTTGCCAAAGCGGCAGACATCTCTTTCGACTGCCTGATGTGCGGTTTGTGCGTATCAAGATGTCCAGTCAACATTGTGCACTACAATGCTGCTCTGACGGCGAGGCGCCTTTACAGTCGCTATATTGCCAAACCGGATGCATTTCTTGCTCAGAGGGCAAAAGATATTGCCGATGGCAAACTTGATGCCGAAATCGACGAACTGGTGGCGGCTAACCGTGAGAAACTGCAGGAACTCTATGACAACCGTGAGATTGAGAAGTAGACCTGGAGAGGAGGAATATCTAACTTGGCATATACAGGTAAGTTAGGAGAACTGGTAAAAATAGTGGAAGAAAACAGAGCCTCCCGGGTCGGTGTTGAATATCCGCGGATGTCACCGGAAGAGAGGCGTCAGGTTCTTAAAGATTTTCATCCTGACTATATTGTAGACGGTTTCAGGGATTTAAAAGTCGGAGTTGATAAGGGTGCCCGCCTGACGGTTGAAATGGCAGATGTTTTTGAGTCGTGGAGCCGATTAAAGGGCGTCGATATCGATTTGACTGCAGAGCCGGATTACGATGTTGATGTTTTGATCATTGGCGGTGGTGGTGCAGGAGCATCAGCAGCCTTGGAAGCCCATGCTGCCGGAGCCAATGTTCTGATAGCTACCAAACTTCGTTTTGGTGATGCCAATACAATGATGGCTCAGGGTGGTATTCAGGCTGCAGACAAGGAAAACGACACTCCGGCCATGCATTATGTTGATGTAGTTGGCGGAGGCAGATTTGAAAATATTCCCGAACTGGCCAGGGCACTGGTTATGGATGCGCCGCTGGTTATCAAGTGGCTCGAAGATATGGGTACCATGTTTGACAAGAAAGATGACGGCACGATGATCACCATTCACGGGGGCGGAACATCCCGTAAAAGAATGCATGCAGCACGCGACTACACCGGTGCTGAAATAATGAGAACCCTGCGTGATGAAGTGCTGAACAAAGGAATTACAATCGTTGAATTTAACCCTGCGGTTGAAATAATCCTTGACCGGGACGGAAAAGCTGCGGGGGCCGTGCTCTTTAACCTCGAAACAGAGCAGTACCAGGTTGCCAGGGCGAAAACTGTTATTATTGCCACCGGAGGTTCTGGACGGCTTCATTACCGGGGATTTCCCACAAGCAACCATTACGGGGCGACTGCCGATGGCTTGATCATTGGTTACAGAGCCGGGGCAAAAATAATCTACGCCGATTCGATCCAGTATCATCCGACCGGCGGAGCTTACCCGCCTCAGCTCCTTGGGCTGCTGGTAACAGAAAAGACCCGTGGTTTGGGCGCTACACCTCTAAATATTAAAGGTGAACAGTTTGTTTACCACCTCGAAACCCGCGATGTTGAATCTTCGGCTATTATTCGGGAATGTGAGGAGCGTAAACTGGGAGTTCCCCTTCCAACGGGTATAACTGCTGTCTGGCTTGATTCTCCACTGATTGAACTGATCCACGGAGAGGGGACAATTGAGCGACAGCTACCGGCGATGCTCCGTCAGTTCCAGCGTTTTGGAGTGGATATTCGTAAAGAACCGATGCTCATCTACCCGACCTTGCACTACCAGAACGGAGGGCTGATCATCGATGCCGATGCGCAGAGCACGGTTGAAAACCTCTACGTTGCCGGTGAGGCAGCTGGTGGCATTCACGGGACTAACCGTCTGATGGGTAACTCCCTGTTGGATATCGTCGTTTTCGGTCGTCGTGCCGGCAGGCATGCGGCTGCCAGGAGCAAGGAAATGTCTGTGCCTGAAGGATTAAACCTGAATCATGTTGAAACATATCACCGGGAGTTGGAAGAAACGGGTGCGGCGGACGGCCGGGTAGGCCCAATCTTGCTGCCGCATTATACTCACAGATAATGGCCGATTCAGGAAAATTAAAAGAACAACCGCTTACCGGTTTAAAAGTGATCGATTTAACAAGACTTCTGCCTGGTCCGCTGTGTACCATGATGCTTGGCGACTATGGTGCGGAAGTTCTGAAAATAGAAGATATACATGCCGGCGATCCCACAAGGTTCGTCGGCACTTTTTTTGAAAATGGCAGCGCCTTCTTCAGACAACTAAACCGTAATAAAAAGAGCATTGCCCTGGATCTGAAAAGTGTATCCGGACGTGAGATTATTAAAATACTAAGTAAGAAAGCAGATGTTCTGGTCGAAGGGTTCAGGCCTGGTGTAATGGACCGCCTGCAGTTGGGTTACGATCACTTGAAAGCGATTAACCCGCAGATTGTATATGCATCGATCAGTGGATACGGCCAGAAAGGTCCTTATCGCGACAGGGCCGGTCACGATATTAACTATACGGCTCTGGCCGGAATGCTCGAACTCAGCCGCGGTAATGACGGTAACCCGGTTATGCCGACAGTGCAGATAGCTGATATAGCCGGCGGATCTCTCATGGCGCTAAATGGGATCATGATGGCGCTTTTTAAAAGAGAGACCAGAGGAGAGGGTAGTTTTGTTGACATCTCAATGACCAGGGGTTTGCTGCCCTGGTTAACCTATGCCGCATCGGCGCTGACCGGCAACGAGGCACTTCCCAGACGTGACAGTGCCCATATCACCGGTGGTTATGCTTGCTATAACATTTATAAAACTAAAGATAACCGATTTATGAGCCTCGGTGCGCTGGAACCGGCATTTTGGCAAAATTTCTGCGAAGCTGTGAGTAAACCGGAGTGGATTTCCCTGCAGTTTGAACAGGAAAAGAGAGAAGAGCTGATCAGACAGGTTCGCTCACTTTTTAAAGAAAAATCGAGGCAGGAGTGGATAGAACTCTTCTCTGAAACCGATGCATGCTGCGAACCGATCCTTGAATTAAATGAAGCGATCAGGCACCCGGTAAACCGGGCTGAGGGCTACTGGTTAGAGTCTGCAGCAGGTCTAGAGGGTGAGCTTTTAACCGGTTTTCCGCTTCTATTTACCGGAAAAACAGGATCCCTGAGGTTGCAACCTCCGGCCCATGGTGAGCATACAGCAGAGATTTTAGAAGAGCTCGGGTATACCAAGAGCGATATTGAAACGCTGAGGGCGCAGGGGGTTATTAAAGTCAAATAAATTTGATGCTAAAAGCCCTGGCTCACGAAACATGTTTTCATCCATTCAAGATATTTTATCGTATAAGCAGAACCTGATACTGTGCGCTCCGGATCATTTCGCGGAGAATTACTGCCGGTTCGCCTTCAAGCTTCAGCAGGCAGCCTCGACAGTCGACACTAAAGTCTCCGGCCTCGGTCTGCCTCTCTGGAAAGCTGAAACAGTATTAATCATTCCGGAGAGGCATTTACCGCTTCTTCTTTCGGCTCACCGGTAATTCTAACCGCTCATGTTAATGTCGCTTACAGTATCAGGGTCTGCTTATCCCGTTTCAGGTTGGTTTATTTATTTAAAACATAACAAGCATGCAATAAGGCGGGTGCTGTAAGCCTGCAGCGAATCATTAAGCGAGTGGTCTAGAATTGCCGGCGAAACAAAGCGAATAAAGAGATCCGGTCATTAAAAATATTAAATTCTGCTTCAGGTTTTTTAAAGACCGGACCGAGGCCGGAGACTTAAGTGTCGACTGTCGAGGTTTCTCTTGGAAGGCTGCAGTTAAGCCGCAGCAATTCTCAGCGAGCTTACGTGAGCCAAGGCTTACAGCATCCGTATAAGTGGATAAGAAGTGCAAAACCCCGGAGCGAACAGTATCGGAGTCTGCTGATAAAGAGTAGCGTAAATTGGTTATCAAATCAGGTGTAAGACGATAATCGTGAACCAGGGATTAAAGTTTTAGATTGATTGAGGATTCAGGAATAAGGATGGATTAAATGAGGCCGGGGAAGTTTTGCTGACGGAGCGCTTCATAGAGTACCAGGGCTACGGTATTGCCAAGGTTAAGAGAACGGGGAATCTGGTTGTTCATCGGAATCCGCAGGGTAATTTCTGCCTGGTCCAAAATATCTGTCGATAACCCCCTTGTTTCACTGCCGAAGACGAGAAAATCGTTGGAACGGTAGTCGATTTCATGATAGAATTGACTGCCCCTGGTGGAGTAATAAAGAAATCGAAAGTCAGGGTAAGTTTTTTGAAGTGTCATGAAATCAGCATGCACTTCGAGGTCAAGGTATTTCCAGTAGTCGAGCCCCGAGCGACGGACCTGACTTTCGGAGATAGAAAAGCCCAGGGGCTCAACAAGGTGCAATTTACTACCCGTCATTACGCAGGTTCTGGCAACATTGCCGGTATTCGGAGGTATTTCAGGTTCGACTAATACTACATTCATCGGGTCATTCTTCTTTCCCGTTTTCATCTTTTGGGGCAATCAAGTCGTTATTTTTGTCATCTTTTTTTGCTTTAATAGCTTCGTTAAAGTCTTTAAGTTTCTTTACCACTTTACCGTTAAAGCTGTCTTCAGGGTATGTATTATCTTCTTGCAGCTCTCCGGTTTTCAAACCGGAAAGAAGCTCAAGCCCCTCATCAATAGTTTTCATGGTATAAATATGAAATTGTCCTTTTTCTACAGCCTCGACAACTTCTTTTTGAAGCATCAACGAGCGGCGGTTCTTCTCAGGGATAATTACACCCTGAGTGCCGGTCAATCCGACTGCTTTACAGGCCAGGTAAAAGCCTTCGATCTTGTAATTTACTCCACCGATAGGCTGAATTTCACCTTTCTGATTGATCGAACCTGTAATGGCCAGATCTTGCCTGAGTGGTACATCGGCAAGGCTCGAGAGCAGGCAGAAAAGTTCGGCAGCCGAAGCGCTGTCTCCGTCAACTCCGCCATAGGACTGTTCAAAACAGAGGTTGGCTGTCAGGTTCATGGGCACAATCGATCCGTAACGCTGACCGATACATCCGCTCATAATAAGAATTCCCTTGTCATGAATATTTCCGCTCAAATCGCTTTCCCGCTCAATATTTACGATCCCTTTTCGTCCCAGATAGGTTGATGCAGTTATTCGGGATGGTCGACCAAAACGGTAATCACCCTGGTCTAGTACCGATAAGGCATTGACCTGTCCAACCTTACTGCCTTCCGTATCAATCAGAATAATTCCATCTTTGATTGATTCAACAATTTTTTGTTCGTACTTATTCGAGCGGTAGATCATTTCAGAAAGAGCCTTTTCTACCTGTGCGTTACCGACGATATCTACACCGTCTATATCTGCCCAGGCATCTGCTTCAAATAATATGTCAACAATTTCGTTAAAGCGGGTGCTTAGTTTTTCCCTGTTTTCGGCCAACCTTGTGCTGTGATCTACGATTTCGGCAACTGCTTCACGATTGAAGTGACGCAGGTTTTGCTTATTGCAGTGGAATGAGATAAACCCGGCCATTTTATTGATGTTATCCTCACGACGATCCATTTCGACATCAAAATCGGCTTTTATTTTAAAGAGTTTACGGAAATCTTCATCATAGTGGTAGAGAATCTGGTAAAGATATGGTGTGCCGATCATAACGATTTTTATGTTTAGGGGTATTGGCTGTGGTCGCAAGGTTGCCATCGCCACTAATCCGAAATGTTCACTTATGTTTTCTATCCTGATTTCGCGTGTTCTGATCACCCTTTTAAGGACTTCCCAGGATTGCATGGCCGTTAGAACATCCCGAGCCTGTAAGATTAAATAACCGCCGTTTGCCTTATGCAGCGCTCCCGGTTTAATCATTGAAAAATCGGTAACGACCATCCCGAAACGGTTTTCATATTCAACCCTGCCGAGTAGATTATAGTAGGAAGGGTTGGTTTCATAAACCATGGGTGCACCTTCTGTATCACGGTGATCGACCAGCAGATTAACCGTATAGCGCATGTCGGCCTGATCCTGAGTCTGCCTTCTCAACCAGAACATGGGGTTCTGCTGTTCATCATCTTCACCACGGAAATCGCTCAGGTTGGAAAGCACATCTTCCTGGTATGCTTTCAGGTATTTCGTAACCGCCTGGTTATGTTCATAATCTTCCATTAGCTCGTTGAAAAGGTGCCCGATAGCTACCAATCCGATACGCTGATCGAGTTCCTTCAACTGTTCTTTAAGCTCTTTTTCTTCCTTTTGAACCCGGCGCATAATTTCCATTGCTTTAAGCTGTACTTCAGTTGATTTTTTCTCAAAATCGTCTTTTTGGGATTGATCGAGCTTGGCATAATCCTCTTCGCTGATCTGTTCACCTTCATGAACAGGTATTGTTACAAACCCGGAACTGGTTCTTTTCAGGGCAAAACCCATATCCTGGGCCGTTTTGTTCAGTTCTTCAAGCAGGGAAGACCGCTTTTCCTGAAATTCTTTAACGTATACGGACTTTTGACGTTCGTAATCTTCTCCATCAAATGCTTTTGGTATGGTTTGTTTTAAATCTTCAAGAAGTTCTTCGACACGATTACAAAAATCATAACCTGTACCGGCCGGAAGGTTCAACGCAATCGGTTCACCGGGATGCTCAAAATTATAAACGTAGACCCAGTCATCGGGAACAGGTTCTCCTGACGATATTTTTTTAATGATTGATTGGGCATAGCTTGATTTGCCGGTTCCGGTTAACCCGGTCATGAAGATATTGTAACCAGGCCTCTTTATGCGCAGGCCAAATTCTGTTGCCTGCACTGCTCTCTCCTGACCGATCATTCCTTCCAGAGGCGGAACCTCAGCGGTGGTTTCGAAAGCTATTTCATGAAAATCACAGCTTGCACGCAGATCTGCAACGGATAACTTTTCCCATGTCATTTAGTATCTCCCCTTTTCAGAACATACAGGCATAGTTGATTAAGAAAGCAGTTTTCACAATCCGGTTTCCGGGCATGACAAACCCTTCTACCGTGAGCAATCAACCGGTGATGAGAATTGATCCACTCACTCACCGGAATAATATTCTTTAGTTGTTCTTCAACCTGTTCAACATTTCCTCCATCAGCCAGGCCAAGTCTTCTTGATACCCTGAATACATGTGTGTCAACAGCAATGGCCGGTTTTCCAAATACGCTGCCGATTATAATATTTGCCGTTTTCCTGCCAACTCCCGGCAGTTTAACTAACTGAGTAAAATCAGCTGGAATATCTCCACCGTATTTTTCGATGATAATCCTGCTGGAAACTACCAGCGATTTGCTCTTCTGGCGGTAGAGGCCGCAGCTTTGAATATAACTTTCAAGCTCTGCCGGTTCCATTTTCGACATATCTGCAAAAGAAGGAACAGCTTTGAAGAGAGTTGACGTAATTTTATTTACCTGTTCATCGGTAGTCTGAGCAGAAAGGATAGTGGCCACAAAAAGCTGGTATGGGTTTGAAAATACCAGGCTTGTTTTCGCCCGCGGGTAGTATTCGGCAAGTTTAGCAAGAATGATTTTTAACCTGTCATTGTCCTGTTCGATTAACGCTGATTTCTGCATATGTCATTATAGATCGCTCGCACTTTTTGGTAAAGTGCTTATAGAACATTTATCATGAACATTACATGAGATTCTGATCCTGTTCGTTCCGGAGATTTGCACTGATGATCCATATATATACGGATGTTGTAAGCCCTGGCTCACGTAAGCACGCTGCAGGTTGTGGAGTAAAAATTTTTATATTATGTTCTCTGACATTTAAATCGCTATTTTGCTGTTGAGTGATTATTTTCTTCCACCTGGCGGCGGTCCAGGTAGTAATGAAAGAGTAGAACCTTGAGAGTGGCTGTAATTGGGATGGCGAGAATAATGCCGAGCAGGCCCATAAGCTGTCCTCCGATAAGGACGATAATGATCACAGTTAGTGGGCTTAAATCGGTTGCTTTGCCAAGGAATACAGGGGTAAAGACAAAGGCATCAAGGATCTGAACGACAATATAAACCAGTCCGACAAGTAAGATGCTCGGAGTACCGGGCATAATACTTAAAAGAAGGGCGGGAATAGCTGCCACAAAAGGACCGATATACAAAATAATATTCAACGCTCCGGCCAGAATACCCAACAGAAGGGAAAAAGGCATCCCGAGCAGGCTTAAACCGAACCAGGTCAATAGACCGACAAAGACGCACTTCATCAATGTTCCACGGATGTAGGCCCCGACTTTTTCGTCGACTGTTTTCATCAGGTGCACGATGTTTTCCTTGTAAATCTGGGGAAAGATCAGTGTGAGGTTGTATTTTGCCTTATCCAGATCCTGAACAAGATAGAAAACTAAAAAGATCAGAGCCAGGACAACCCAGATCCTTGAAAGCACTCCCATGGAAAGTGCGGTGAGCTGTCGCAAGAGCTGCTGGACGTTGCCCGGTACCTGGCGCATGAACTCATTTGAGTATTCAAGGAAACTACTGGCAAGCTGCAGATTGAAACGCTGGTCGATTTCTTCCAACTGGGTAACCAAAAGAGGAACATCCCTGATCAGTTCGGTGGTGAGAAAAATTACCAACTGCCTCATCTCGATTATTAAACCGGGAATGAGCAGGTAAAAGAGGAGGACAACAGCAACAAATATAATCAGGGATGCGGCAACGGCAGCCATAAAGGGCTTAAATTTAATGTTTACCAAAAAATTCACAAGGGGATTGATCGTATAAACTATAAAAAAAGCTATAACAATCAGTGAGATTATTGGAGCCAACTTGATGATAGCCCAGATCAGGATTACAAATATGGCTGCGATGGAGATAATCTTCAAAGCCAGGCGGGTTTCACGATCCTTAATCACATCTAATCTCCTTCTATATTGAGGCTGCAGTACGGGTTGCCGCTAACGAGGGTGAATTAAAACAATTCAAAGGTATTTTAACATATATATGCAATTAAAAAAAGTAATTGCCTCAAAGGATCTACCTGACAAAAAGTCGAAAGTAATTTCTATATGGTAAATTTCAATGAAATAAAAACTGAAACAAATAGAGAGGTTATCACTTTGGCTAATGCAAGTTTTGTTCACTTACACTGTCACACTGAATACAGTTTACTGGATGGCGCGGCAAGAATTAAAAGGCTGGTCAATCGAGCAGTAGAGCTAAAAATGCCTGCTCTGGCTATTACAGATCACGGGACCATGTTTGGTGTTGTCGATTTCTACCGGGCGGCGAAAGCAGCCGGAATTAAACCGATTTTAGGCTGTGAGGTTTACGTAGCACCGCGAACCCGTTTTCAAAAAGAAGTTCGTCAGGATGATTCACAGTATCATCTTGTTCTGCTGGCTGAAAACAATGAAGGATACCAAAACCTGATGAATCTTGTATCAGCTGGTTTCATTGAAGGGTTTTATTACAAACCGAGGATTGACCGGGATCTCCTTGAGGAACATTCAAAAGGCCTGATCGCCCTAAGTGGATGTCTGGCCGGTGAAATACCGTCCCATATTTTAAATGGCCAGACTGAAAAAGCAAAAGAGGTTGCCTGTTATTACCGTGATCTTTTTGGTAAGGACAACTTTTACCTTGAACTTCATGACCACGGGATGCCTGAACAGAAGATTGTAAACGATGTTTTGAAGAAGATTGCAGCAGAAGAAGATATCAAGTTGGTGGTAACCAACGATGTCCACTACATTGCGCGAAACGATGCAGAAGTTCATGATGTTCTACTCTGTATACAGACTGGTAAAACGGTGGATGAGCCGGAAAGAATGAAATTTGAATCAGAGGACTTTTATTTTAAAACAGCAGAAGAAATGGCTGAAAGATTTTCTGACTGCCCCGAGGCATTGAGCAACACCCTGTTGATTGCCGAGCGCTGCAATGTTGAAAAATATTTCGATCAGAGGCACCTACCTGAGTACGCCTTGCCTGAAGGTGTTGATCCTAATGATTATCTACGAAATCTCTGCTATGAGGGGCTTAAAAAGCGGTACAAGGAGATTACCCCGGAGATCCGCGAGCGGCTTGAATATGAACTGAGTGTAATCCGTCAGATGGATTACGCCAATTACTTTCTTATAGTCTGGGATCTGATCGAATATGCACGAAAAGAGGATGTAATAGTCGGTCCGGGTCGTGGTTCTGCGGCCGGCAGCCTTGTGGCCTACAGCCTGGGTATAACGAATATTGAACCCCTTAAATACGGACTGCTCTTTGAAAGATTCCTGAATCCCGAAAGGATATCGATGCCAGATATCGATATAGATTTCTGTGATGATAAGCGGGACAGGATTTTGAATTATGTTTGTGAAAAGTACGGACAGGAAAGGGTGGCCCAGATTATCACTTTCGGAACCATGGCTGCCAGGGCAGCTGTTCGTGATGTTGGCAGGGCTTTGGCTATACCCTATGCCGAGGTTGACAGGATTGCCAAGCTTATACCAATGGAATTGAAAATGACGATCAAGCGAGCTCTGGAACAGAGCAGGGAACTGCAGATCCTGTATAAAGAAGATAAATACCGTCAGCTGTTAGATACTTCGATGGCGGTGGAGGGAATGCCCCGTCATGCTTCCACACATGCCGCAGGAGTGGTTATAGCCAAGGAACCCCTGGTTAACTATGTGCCGCTCTACAAGGCAACCGACAGTGCCATTGTTACCCAGTTTCCAATGATGACCCTGGAAGACCTGGGCCTATTGAAAATGGATTTTCTCGGCCTGAAAACATTGAGTATTATCGGTGAAGCGATCGCTAACATCAAAAAAAGGCGAAATCTAACGGTAAATATTGAAGAAATCCCGCTTGATGATGCCAGGACATATGAAATGCTTTCACAGGGAGAAACTACCGGGACGTTTCAGCTGGAAAGTAGTGGAATGCGTTCGGTCCTTAGGGAACTGATGCCGAATAAGTTTGAAGATATTATTGCTGTAGTTGCTCTTTACAGGCCGGGGCCTATGGAACAGATCCCGGTATTCATCAAAAGCAAACACGGGAAAAAGGAGATTAAATATGCCCATCCCATACTTGAACCTATTCTAAACGAAACATACGGAGTAATCGTTTACCAGGAGCAGATTATGGAGATCGCCGCCAGGATGGCCGGTTTTACCCTTGGCCAGGCGGATCTTCTGCGCCGGGCTATCGGGAAAAAGAAAAAGGAGATTTTAAACCAGCAGAAACAGCTGTTCATTGCCGGCTGCCAGGAAAACGGCTATTCAAAAGAACTGGCAGCTGAGACATATGATTTAATTCTGAAATTTGCCGATTACGGTTTCAACAAATCGCATGCTGCAGCTTATGCCATGATCGCTTACCAGACGGCGTACTTGAAGGCCAACTATACAGTTGAATTTATGGCCGCGTTGATGACGGTTTACTATTCAAACAGTGATAAAGTGGCACTGTATATAGCCGATTGCCGCCGTATGGGCATAGAAGTTCTTCCGCCGGACATCAATGAAAGTGAAACACATTTTACTGTTATAGGCGATAAAAGAATCAGATTTGGACTGGCTGCAGTGAAAAATGTTGGACTCGGAGCAATTGAATCGATCATCGCTGCCCGAAAGGAAAAAGCGTTTGGATCGATGAGTGATTATTGTTCAAGGGTTGATTTAAGACTCTGCAACCGCAAAGTACTGGAAAGTCTGGTTAAGTGCGGAGCATTTGACTCGCTCGGTGGACACCGGGCTCAATACCTGGCTGCTTTGGATGACATATTAATGCAGGGTCAGGTTGTCCAGAGAGAGCGCGAAAACGGACAAATGTCGATGTTTTCATTACTTGACACAGAAACCAGGGAAGAACTGCTGCTGGACAAACTTCCGGAGCTTGAACCATTCAGCAACAAGGAAAGACTGACCCTGGAAAAGGAACTGCTGGGATTGTATATTTCCGGACACCCGCTGGAGCCATACCGGCATTTTCTCGAAAATATGTCTAACCTGACCCGCTGTGTGGAACTATCAGATATGGGCGATAATAAGCATGTAAGAGTCGGCGGCATTATAGCGGCTGTCCGAAAGTTTTACACCAAGAAGAATAAACAGATGGCTTTTATCAGGCTTGAGGATTTGACAGGGAGCGTGGAGACGGTGATTTTTCCCGACCTTTTTGATAGACAATCTGCCCTGATCGACGAGGATACGTTGGTGATCGTTGAAGGAAGAACTGATATAAAAGAGGAAGAAGAGCCAAAAATTATTGCTGAAGCGATAAATACGTTAAGCCGTGACAAGAAGTATTTCAGGCTAATTATAGACGAAGGACATAATCAGGAAGTATTAACACACCTGAAAGATATATTGGTCGCAGAAAATGGTGAGGTTCCGGTTTGTCTCTATTTTAAGAGCAATCAAAAAAAGCTTGTTTTAAAAGAAGAATACTGGATTCGTGATCATCCTTCATGCGTGGAAAGGCTTGAAAACCTGTTAGGCCCTGGGGCTGTGATTGAGCAGATCGAAAGTATCGAGGATGGTCTATTGGATAATACAAGAGAGAATTGATTTTGAGCTGTAAGCAAAAAGGGGGAATTTACTTGCGCCGGACAAAAATAGTCTGCACCATCGGACCGAGTATAGACAGTGAAGAAAAAATGTTATCGTTAATTCGCTCCGGCATGGATGTGGCCAGGTTAAACCTGTCACATGGGAAGCACGAAGAGCATTTTCAACAACTCGATCTGATTAGAAAGATAAGTAAAGAGTTAAATAAAAATGTGGGTATTCTTTTTGATACACGTGGTCCGGAAGTAAGAACAGGAAGCCTGGCGGAAGAAGAGGTAATTTTAGAGGATAATCAGGAGTTTGTTTTAACCACTGAAACAGTCCCTGGCGATAAAAACAGGGTATCGGTTACGTACTCCGACCTGCACAACGATTTAAAACCCGGTGTTAAAGTTTTAATTGATGATGGATTAATCGAACTTGAAGTTGTATCAGTGAAAGGACGGGAAATAAGGTGCCGGGTGATTAACGGTGGTGAATTGCACAGCTATAAAGGGCTGAATACTCCCGGGACGAGAATAAATCTACCTGCAGTCAGCGACAAGGATCGAGTCGATATAATCAGGGCGTTGGAAAATGATGTTGATTTTCTGGCGGCGTCATTTACGCGGAGCACAAACGACATACTGGAAATAAGACGCCTGGTGGAAAACAAGGGCGGAAATATCATGATCCTGGCAAAAATTGAAAGCCGCGAAGGTGTTGATAATTACGATTCAATAATCGAAGTTGCCGACGGTGTGATGGTTGCCAGGGGCGATCTCGGTGTAGAAATTCCTACAGAAGAGGTTCCATTGCTCCAAAAAGTATTTATCCGTAAATGCAATAATCGTGGTAAACCGGTGATAACGGCAACCCAGATGCTTGACAGCATGATCCGTAATCCCAGGCCGACCAGGGCAGAGGCCAGCGATGTGGCCAACGCTATTCTTGATGGAACTGATGCGGTTATGCTATCCGGTGAGACGGCAATAGGCCGATATCCCATAGAGTCGGTTAATACTATGAGCAGAATTGCCGAACATACAGAAAAAGGCCTGAATTACAAGCGAATCCTTGATGAACAAAGTATGAAAATCAAGAAAACAGTTACTGATGCAATCAGTTATGCCACCTGTCATATTGCCTTTGAGCTGGGAGCTGATGCGGTAATAACGGCGACACAATCAGGGACGACAGCCAGAATGGTCTCGAAATATCGGCCTGCCGCTCCTATTGTCGCGGTAACTTCAAGAAAGAGAGTGGCAACTCAACTGACTCTGACCTGGGGAGTAAATTCAATTGTCTGCCCGCCGGTTTCATCCACAGATGACATGTTTACCAATGCCATTCAGAGCGCCCTGCAGGAGAAACTGATCAGCGATGGCAACCTTGTTATTATCACTGCAGGGGTTCCTGTCGGTGTATCCGGCACAACCAACCTGTTGAGAGTTGAAACTGTAGGAGAAATTATTGTAAAGGGAACGGGTGTGGGAAAAGCGGCTGCCAGCGGTAAGGCCTTCATAGTCAGAGATGAAAAAGATCTGCAGAAGTTTGAAAAGGGGATGATCCTGATATCAAGCTGCACCGGTAAAACTCATCTGCCTGCATTGGAGAAAGCTGCTGCATTGATTACAGAAGAAGGCGGGTTGACATCACATGGCGCAATTGTGGCCATCAATCTGGGAATACCTGCGGTTGTGGGTGTGGAAAATGCAACAAAATCGATACAAAATGGTGAAATGATCACTGTCGATGCCGTAAGAGGACTGATCTACAAGGGAAGGGCAAATGTTTTGTAATTTAATGAATGAGATCTAAGTAGGGAGAAAGGAAGAAGCGAATTGAAAAAATATGAAACAAAAGTAAGGGTACGCTACAAGGATACAGATCAAATGGGTGTCGCTTATTATGCCAACTACCTGGTATGGTTTGAAGTTGGTCGGACTGAACTGATGAGAAGCCTGGAGCTGCCCTACCTGGAGTTTGAAAAGAGTAATATCTATCTTCCTGTCCTGAAAGCTTTCTGTGAATATAAAATGCCGGCTCATTATGACGATGAACTTTCTATCGTGACCAGGCTTGAAAATCTTGATAATGTGCGGATAACCTTTGCCTATGATATCCGCAGGGCAGGTAAATTACTGGCAAACGGTTATACCGAACATGCATTTATCAGTGATAATGGTAAACCTGTTGTGCTCAAGAAATTCAGCCCTTTTTTATGGAACAGGTTATGCAGGGCACTGGAAACCGATTCTGACTGAAGTGAGGGATATTATGAACGGTAAAGAAGAAAAAATAGGCCTAATCTATCATGCAGATTACTTAATACATACGCAGGGCCAGCATCCGGAGCGCAAAGAGCGGCTTGAGCATATAATGGCCGCTCTTGAAGATAATAATCTCTTCGAGAGAGTTGTTTTAAAAGAACCTGCCCCGGCGGAGATTGATGATGTAACCCTGGTTCACGACCCTGACTATATAAAACTGCTGGATGAAGTCTGCCGGTCCGGCAGAAATTTCCTTGATATGGATACTTATATAGTTCCCGAATCATACAGGATAGCCCTTTTATCTGCGGGGGGAGTATTAACCGGCCTGAGAATGGTTATGGAAGGCGACGTGAGAAAGGCATTCGCTTTAAATCGCCCCCCGGGGCATCATGCCGAGAGAGGTCGGGCAATGGGATTTTGCCTGATGAACAATATAGCCATTACTGCCGAGGTTGCGAAACGTGACTACGGCTTAAAAAGAATTGTCATCATGGATTGGGATGTTCATCACGGAAACGGTACCCAGCATATCTTTGAAAAGGATAACGAGGTTTTATTCATTTCAACTCACCAGAATCCGGCATACCCTGGTACAGGTTCAATGGAAGAAGTGGGTAAAGATCTGGGCGAAGGATTTACGGTTAATATCCCACTTCCAACTGGTAGTGGGGATGAGGACTATAAGCTCTTTTTTGACCATCTGATCATCCCGGTTATAGGCCGTTTTGAGCCGGAGATTATCTTGATTTCTGCCGGTCAGGATGCATACCGCTATGATCCCCTGGCAGGAATGGGCCTTACATATCAGGGTTATTATAATATGGCTCTGGCTTTATCAGATGCTGCTGAACACCACTGCGGTGGAAAGTTAGTCCTTTGCCTTGAGGGAGGCTATCACCTCACCGGACAAGCGGGTGCAGTAGTCCAGGTTCTAAATGCATTGGGTAACTGGGGTCTACCAATAGGCGAGCAGAGCCCAGGCCTTGAACCAAACCGTTTTGTCCTGCAGCGCCTGCAGGAAATACTAGAAATTCAGAAGCGCTACTGGGATATTTAAACTAAAGAATTTTTGCTGATCATTTCCCATCCGGACAGTTCGATCTTAAGAAGTCCCCAAATACTTTATAGTTTTATAGTTTAAGAAGACCCTGATACAGTTCGCTCCGGATCATTTCGCGGAGAATTAATGCCGGTTCGCCTTCAAGCTTCAGCGGGCAGCCTCAACAGTCGACACTTAAGTCTCCGGCCTCGGTCTGCCTCTCCGGAAAGCTGAAGCAGTATTAATCATTCCGGAGAGGCATAATACGTATGGGGACATATTGACCGAAGGTTATGTGTCCCCTGACAACTTTATTTCGACTCACCGGTAATTCTAACCGCTCATGCTAATGTCGCTTACAGTATCAGGGTTTGCTTATCCTGCTTCAGGTTGGTTCGTTTGCTTAAAACCAGAGCAAGCATGCAATAATGCGGATGCTGTAAGCCTGCAGCGAGCTTACGTGAGCCAAGGTTTAAAGCATCCGTATAAGTGGATAAGCAGTGCAAAACCCCGGAGCGAACAATGTCAGGGTCTGCTTAGCGAAAATTAAAAAGTATAAGTAAATGTATAAGTAGCAAGTATAGCTCATAAATAGAATCAGGAATTAAAGCGGTAGAGGACCAGCCCGCTGGGCAGTTTGGGATAAAAGTAGGTAGACTTCTGAGGCATGACCAGGCCCTGTCGGGCGCGCTCGAAAACATCTTCAACAGGTATGGTATCAAGAATAAAGGCTGAATGAGACTTTCCTGATAATAAAGCATTAACTGCGGAATCAAAATTATGAGTGTAATGCAACCTGTCTTCAGCAGGATCTTCGGTTCTTGCCGTTTTATGAAATGGCTTAAGCAGCTGGTCGTGTAGAAGCGAAACGGGTAGTTCCCGGTTTGCCTGGGAAGATTTGGGGAATAGTACAAAAGCCTGTTCACGGGTAATCCAACCAAAGCCTCTGTTGAGGCGGCTTATATTATTCAGTTCTTTGAGATAAAGTGTTTTATTCAGTTCAACTGTCGGACCGAAATCGATGACTTTAAATTGTTCATTCACGGTCGAATTGAGGCGATTAAATTCTTCTTCCGTTAAGGAATCGAGTAGACGGTGCGTAGGAAGCATGAGCAATCCTGAATCTTTCATACTGACCATCATTGTCATGATATATGCGGAACCGGGAATAGGGTTGCTGCCGGCACTTTCAAAATATTTCAGGGCAGTTTCGTACCGGTGATGGCCATCGGCAATTAAAAGCTGCTGCGAGGCAAGGTATTCAGCAAGCTCAACCTGGAAAGCATGATCCTTTAGAAGCCAGAGGCGATGAGTTTGTCCGTTTTCTTCAACTGCTTCCACTATCGGAGCCTCAGACTTATGTAGAGATAACGTTTTAATTTTGGCTTCAGGATCAGGAAAGAGAGTGAAGATGGGACTGATGTTGGTCCGGGTACTGCGCAGCAGTTCAAGACGATCTTGTTTCGGGCCTGTCATGGTAAGCTCATGCGGCAGGATTACCCTCTTGCTATATGGCTCTAATTTCAAGGTGGCGACGAGGCCTGTCCGATGATAATTTTTACCTTCGTGGGAGAATGATTGTTCATACAGATAGAAAAAGGGTTTAGGGTCGTAGACGAGAACATTTTGTTCCAGCCAACGGTTAATGGTTTCAGCCGCCCGTGTGTAACGGTTATCTTTTTCCGTATCACTGGCTTTTGAGATACCGTATTCAAGATGTATAATGTTGAATTCACTTTTGCGGTGGAGCCGTTCTTGCTCGGCAGTATCAATTACATCGTATGGCGGTGTTATCACCGAGCTGATATCCGTTATAGTGTTTGGATCATACCTGATTCCTCTAAAAGGTTTAATAACAGCCATATCTTCCTCCGGGAAATTTGCGGCCGGTTAAGCCTTGTCGATGTGCATGTTTGATTCTATAATATACTTTAGTTATTTGCAACAAAGTTCATAGGTTTTTAGATTGCCATCAGGGAAGAACTATGCTATACTACCCGTGGTAAATTTATAATACTCACACCCGGCCAGTCGGCAATCGGTTGGCGAATAGCTCGGTTGAAGGCGATAACCCGGGTGGCGGTAAAAACAAAAGGAGGAGTTAGTTTGGCTAAGGTAAGTATGAAACAGCTTTTGGAAGCGGGTGTTCATTTCGGACATCAAACCCGCCGCTGGAATCCGAAGATGAAACCATACATCTTCACCGAACGTAACGGTATCTACATTATCGACCTGCAGAAAACTGTAAAAATGATGGATACAACCTATAATTTTGTGCGTGACCTTGTTGCCGAAGGCGGCAGCATTATTTTTGTCGGCACAAAAAAACAGGCGCAGGAATCGATCCGTACCGAGGCTGAAAGATGCGGAACGCACTATGTTAACCACCGCTGGTTAGGCGGTATGTTAACGAATTTCGGGACTATCCGCAAAAGAATAGACCGGATGCTGCAATTGGAGAACATGGAAGTTGACGGTACATTTGAACGGCTGACCAAGAAGGAAGTCCTTAACCTGCGTAATGAAAAAGAGAAACTGATGAAGTTTCTGAGCGGGATTCGTGAAATGAAAGGTCTTCCCGATGCGATTTACATTGTCGACCCTCGCAAGGAAAAAATTGCAGTTGCTGAAGCGAGAAAGCTTGATATTCCTGTTATTGCAATTGTTGATACAAACTGTGATCCCGATGAAATCGATTACCTGATTCCGGGGAATGATGATGCGATAAGGGCGGTGAAACTGATCACCTCTGTTATGGCCGATGCTGTTCTGGAAGGAAAACAGATCAGTGAAGCTCCCGATATTCCGGATATTCCTGAAGAGGTAGCTGAAGAAAAAGAGGAAACAGTTGTAGAAGAAACGGCTGAAGAAATAAGTTCAAAAGCTGAAAAAGAAGTTCCGGCAGAAGAAGCGGAAAAAGTTATAGAAGCAGTTGCAGAAGAAGCGGAGGAAGTTACTGCTGAAGAAAGCAGCGACAGTGCAGAGGAAGATAGTTAATAAACAAGAAGTGGCTGAGTTATTTATTTACAGGATTAATGAAGGAGTGTACATAGATGCATATCGATGCTAAAATAGTAAAGGCGTTACGTGAAAAAACCGGAGCCGGTATGATGGATTGTAAGAAAGCTCTGCAGGAAGCTAAAGGAAATGAAGAGAAAGCAGTTGATCTCCTCAGGGAAAAAGGACTTGCCGCAGCGGCAAAGAGAGCAGGCCGTGCAGCAAATCAGGGGATTGTGGATTCATACATTCATCTCGGGGGAAAGATCGGTGTTATAGTTGAGGTTAATTGTGAAACTGATTTCGTAGCCCGGAACGACGAATTTCGAGAATTTGTCCGCAACCTATGCCTGCAGGTAACAGCTACCAACCCGACATACCTGACCAAGGAAGATGTTCCCGAAGATATCCTTGATAAAGAAAGACAAATTATTAAAGCTCAAGCCCTGAACGAGGGTAAACCGGAAAAAGTTATCGAAAAAATAGTTGAAGGACGTCTTGATAAATACTACCGGGAGAACTGCCTGCTTGAACAGAACTTCGTAAAAGATGAAGATATAACGATCAGCGAACTTCTCTCCGGTTTGATAGCCAAGATCGGTGAAAATATAGTGATCAGGCGGTTCAGCCGATTTGAAGTAGGCGAAGGGGTCGAATCCGATAATTCGGGCGGCTGCTAAGAGAAATTCAAGAAAAGGACACTGAAAAGTGTTCTTTTTTTTAAACTTTTATAGGCAGAAAAAAGTTACACTACTTGAAGGTTGTATCTGCTTTTTGTCGAATTAAAAAAGAAACGGGAGGTGCATCGTTGGAAAAACCTGCATACAACCGTGTTGTACTGAAGCTAAGTGGAGAAGCACTGGCCGGGGAACAGGGTTTTGGTATTGACCAGGATGTAATTGAAAGCATTGCATTACAGATCAAAGAAGTTATAGATTGCAAAGTTGAAGTAGCGATTGTTGTTGGCGGTGGAAATATCTGGCGTGGAGCCCAGGCCGGACAGAAAGGCATGGATCGGGCGACAGCGGATTACATGGGCATGTTGGCTACCGTTATTAATGCCCTGGCTTTGCAGGATGCGTTGGAACGTCATGAAGTTGACACCAGGGTGCAAACTGCGCTCGAAATGCAGCAGGTTGCAGAACCATATATCCGCCGACGGGCATTGCGTCACCTGGAAAAAGGAAGGGTAGTTATTTTTGCCGGAGGCACCGGCAACCCCTACTTTTCAACCGATACAACAGCTGCTTTACGAGCGGCTGAAATAGAAGCCGAAGTTATATTGCTGGCAAAAGGTAAGGTTGATGCTGTTTACAGCGATGATCCGCTTATAAATCCAAATGCAGAACGCTTTACAGAGTTAAATTATATTGAAGTTATTAACCGGGGCCTTGGCGTAATGGATTCAACAGCCGCCTCACTGTGTATGGATAATAAAATAAAGCTTATTGTATTCGGTTTGAACCTGGGCAATATAAAAAAAGTAATCATGGGTGAAAAAATCGGCACGTTGATTAAGGGTGGGTGATTTATGCTGGAGCAAATCTATAAAGACACAGAAGAGAGAATGGATAAGGTCATTGCTGCTTTTCAAAGGGAGTTATCTACTTTGCGGGCAGGAAGAGCTACTCCTTCCCTGTTGGATAAAATAGAAGTAGAGTATTATGGAACTGCTACTCCACTGAACCAGTTGGCCGGTATATCTGCACCGGAATCACGTTTACTGGTGATTCAACCATGGGATAAACAGGCTCTTGCTGATATTGAAAAGGCAATTCTTAAATCAGACCTTGGGTTAACTCCTACCAATGACGGCAATGTAATCAGGCTGGCCATTCCACAGCTTACTGAAGAGCGCAGGATAGAACTGGTCAGATTCGTGCGAAAGAAAGCGGAAGAGAGTAAGGTTGGTATACGTAATATCAGGCGTGATGCTAATGACGGCATTAAACAGCTCGAAAAAAACAGTGAAATTACTGAGGATGAAAGAAGAAAAGGTCAGGATAAAGTACAGGAACTTACTGACAAAAAAATAGAAGATATTGACGGAATCCTTGAATTCAAAGAGAAAGAAATGATGGAAGTTTAAAAATACAACATGGCCCACCAGAATGACTGAGCCGGGTTGTAATAGTTGACTATACAAGAGGCGGCTCTCTCTTGATTGGGAAGGGAGAGCCTCTTTAATTACATGGTGAACGCATGGATAATGAAAAACGAATTGAAGAACTGAAAAAAATAATAGATTTTAAAAATGTCCCAAAGCATGTAGCAATTATAATGGATGGCAACGGGCGTTGGGCTGTTGAAAAAGGTCTCCCACGCCGGGAAGGGCACAGGCAGGGTGTGGAAACAGTCCGTGAAACCGTAAAAAATTGCAGCAACCTTGGAGTTAAAATCCTCACACTTTTTGCTTTTTCAACAGAAAACTGGAGAAGGCCAGCATGGGAAGTAAATTACCTGATGAGCCTGCCTGAAAAATATTTTGAAAAAGAGCTGCCGGAATTAATGCGTAACAATGTAAAGGTGCAGCTTGTTGGTGATAAATCCGGATTGCCCGGAAAGGTTCAAAAAGCAGTCAGTAACGGTGTCGAAAAAACAATAAACAATACTGGTATGATTCTTAATTTTGCCCTTAATTACGGCGCTCGATCTGAAATACTGATGGCCGTGAACAATTTAATCTCGGAAAAACTTAATGGAAAAATTAAAGGGGAAATCAATGAAAAAGTATTTTCTTCTTATCTCTACACGGCTGGTATGCCAGATCCCGATTTGCTGATCAGAACCAGCGGTGAACTGCGCATTAGTAATTTTCTTCTCTGGCAGCTGGCGTACAGCGAACTATGGTTTACTGAAATTTTATGGCCTGATTTTTCACTTCTGCACTTACTGGAGGCTATCGATAGCTATCAGCAGCGTAAAAGACGCTATGGATCCCTTTAAATTTATCTCACATAAAGGGATGAAAGGTGGTTTTATATGCTATACCTGAGGATATTGTCTGCCCTGATCGGGATACCGATAATTCTTGGTTTGGTCTACCTGGGGGGTCCTTTTTACGCTCTTTTTTTATTACTTGTCGCGAATCTCGGGATATTGGAATACAACAACCTTTTGCAGAGTCAGGATTATCAAGTTCCTTTTCTGTTAAATCATTTAGGGGTAACCCTTATTATTGTACTTATTTTTTTAGGCCAACAGGTTCTATTTTTCCCCTCTTTGATATTATTATTCTTTTTTCTTTTTGTTGCAGCTCTCTTCAGAATGGACCGGATCAGTGTTGCAGATTCAGCGCTGTCGATGTGGGGTATAATTTATATAGGCGGTCTGCTTGGTTATATGTTGATGTTAAGGCTTCTGCCTGAAGGGATTATATTTACGTATATTCTACTTGGTGGGGTCTGGATACATGATACTATTGCTTACTTTATCGGTATAAATTGGGGCTCTCACAAGTTTGCTCCTCAAATCAGCCCTAAAAAATCAGTTGAAGGATCACTGGCCGGGATAATTGGAACAGCAGTCATCTTCTTCATCTTTGCGCTATTTTACCCTGACTTAATCATGCTTTCCCCGTTAAAAGCAATTATCCTTGCGACGGGCATTGCAGTTTTCTCCCAGATTGGTGATCTTCTGGAATCTGCCCTGAAAAGACAGTTTCAGGTTAAGGATTCCGGTGAGTTGATCCCAGGGCATGGGGGCATACTGGATCGTTTTGATAGTTTAATGATTGCAGCACCATTTGTTTATTACTATTTTCTCCTGGTTAACCTGTTCTAAGGAGTTTATCAATGAAACGTATAGCAATTATGGGCTCAACAGGCTCTATAGGCGAACAGACTCTTGAAGTGATTGATGCACTGGGATCCGGGTACAAGGTTGTAGCTCTTACTGCAAACAAAAATGAAACCCGGCTGGCAGAACAGATTAAAAAGTTCGAGCCAGAATTTGCGGCACTGAATGACCGGGATGCTGCTTCCCGCCTTGTAAAACTGATCGATTCTGGTAAATGCCGGATCGGGTCAGGACCAGAAGGACAGGAAGAAGCTGCGGTATGGCCCGGGGCAGATTTGATTGTTATGGCTCAGGTGGGTTTCAGCGGCTTTAAACCCCTTTTATCAGCTCTTAAATTAGGAAAAACCGTAGCGCTGTCGAATAAGGAATCAATTGTATGTGGAGGAGAAATTCTGAAGAGGGAAGGATTGCTCAGCCTGGAAAAAATATATCCTGTTGATAGTGAGCATTCTGCAATATGGCAGTGTATGGGCAGACGACCGATCAGTGAAGTAAGTAAAATATACCTTACAGCATCAGGAGGGCCTTTTTTCGGACGACCAGGTTCTGAACTTGAGAGTATTACGCCTGATGATGCTCTTAAACATCCTAACTGGCAGATGGGCAGTAAAATTACCATTGATTCGGCAACATTAATGAATAAAGGTTTAGAGGTAATTGAGGCAAAATGGTTGTTCGGCATAGATCTTGAAAAAATAGAAGTAGTAATTCACCGACAAAGTATCGTTCATTCTATGGTAGAATATATAGATGGATCTATTCTAGCTCAACTGGGGATGCCGGACATGCGTCTGCCGATTCAGTATGCGTTAACTTTTCCTGAACGCAGGGATACAGTTTTTAAAAGATTTGATCCGGTAGGAAAAGCGATGGCCTTTGAGAAGCCCGACCGAAATGCTTTTCCATGCCTTGATCTGGCTTACGAAGCTGCCCGTACTGGAGGAACATTACCGACAGTCCTAAATGGCGCCAATGAAATTGCTGTTGAAAATTTTTTGAAAGAAAAAATTAAATTTACCGATATACCGAAAGTAATCAGTTTGACAATGCAGGAACATGATTCAGTTCTCAAACCGGAATCAGAAGATATTTACAGAGCGGATAGCTGGTCACGGAAAAAAGCTTACGAAATAATTTCAAAGTTGTCAGGAAGGAATGAATAAGAGTGCAAACTTTTATCGCATCAGTATTTGTATTTGGATTGCTTATCCTGGTCCATGAATTGGGCCATTACTTTGTTGCCAGATGGACCGGAATCCGGGTTTTGGAACTTGCGATCGGCTTCGGCCCGAAAATATTCGGATGGCGAAAGAATGAAATTGACTATTCACTGAGGGCAATTCCACTTGGCGGTTTCTGCCGCATGTTGGGTGAAGGACCAAATGAGTCATCCGAACCCGACAGTTTTCCTCAGAAACCGGTTTGGAGCAGGGCTGCGGTTCTAATGTCGGGGGCCGGAATGAACCTGCTGCTGGCAATAGTTGTTTTTTTCATCATTTTCTTCTTTATAGTCGGTGTTCCCGTTACCGATGTTTCGCAAGTCGGCTATATCATTGAGGATACACCTGCTGAAGTATCCGGTCTTGCAAAGGGGGATCTGATCAGAACAATCGACGGTTTGCCGGTTGCTGACTGGGATGATGTAGTTACTTTAATATCCGCCCGACCGGATCGGGAAATCATCCTGGAAATAGAACGAAATGGTCAGGAAATGGAAATAATTCTTACTCCTCAGCTGGATGAAGAATCAGGTAGGGGAATGATCGGTATAGGGCCGCAAATCCACAAGTATAAATTTTTCAGCTCTCTGCGGACCAGCGTCGATCGTTTTATGCTGATCATTGTTTCCATGTACCAGGTTGTAACCGGCCAGGCACCTCTTGATGTTGCCGGACCGGTGGGGATAATTTTTGTTATAGGAGAGGTAGCTCAAACCGGTTTCGTAAACCTGCTGATGTTAACCGGATTGATCAGTATCAGTCTTGGAATTATGAACTTATTACCGATTCCGGCCTTAGATGGTGGACGCTTGTTTTTCCTGCTGATCGAAGCTGTAAGGGGTAAAAAAATCGATCCGGAAAAAGAAGGATTTATCCACTTTATCGGTTTTGCATTGCTTATACTGCTTATATTATTCATTACTTACCAGGATCTTTTACGTTTTGACATTCTTCCCGGAAATTAAATCAGAAGTGGTGTATGGGTGTGGATAAAATTAAACGGAAATTAACCCGCAGCATTCATGTCGGTGGGTTGATAATTGGTGGAAGTGCGCCGGTTGTAATTCAGTCGATGACCAGTACTGACACTTCTGATGTTGGGAAAACCAGAGAACAGATTTTTAAACTGGCCGAAGCCGGGTGTGAGCTGATCAGGGTGGCCATTCCTGATGAAAATGCGGTAAAAGCGTTAAAAAAACTTGTTGCCGGCAGTCCTGTACCTCTGGTTGCTGATATTCATTTTGATGCCCGTTTGGCGTACATGGCTATAGAGAACGGTGCAGCGAAAATCAGAATTAACCCCGGAAATATCGGTGGGACAGGTAAATTACTTGAACTGGCCGGGATGGCTGATAAGTATAAGGTTCCGATCAGAATTGGCGTTAATGCCGGTTCGTTGAATAAAAAAATTCTGCAAAAATACGGGGGGCCATATTCAGCAGCGTTGGTTGAATCTGCTCTCGCATACCTGGAAGTGCTCGAAGCTGATGGATTCAGCAACTTTGTAGTCTCTTTGAAATCTTCCGATGTCTACACAACGATTAGCGCCTACCGCTTATTCTCCGAGAAACGGGATTATCCACTTCACATTGGTATCACAGAAGCAGGGACAATACAAACCGGCATTATTAAGGGAGCAATCGGGACAGGGACCTTACTGGCTGAAGGAATCGGTGATACCATCAGGATTTCTTTAACAGCATCGCCGGTTGAAGAAGTAATTACAGCACGCTGTATTCTTCAGTCCCTTGGATTACGGATATTTGGACCGGAATTGATCGCATGCCCTACATGCGGCAGGTGCACGGTAGACCTGATCAACCTGGCAAACTCAGCAGAACAGCTTCTTAAGAACTACAGCATACCAATTAAAGTGGCCGTTATGGGCTGTGCTGTAAATGGACCAGGTGAAGCCAAAGAAGCCGATATCGGTATATGTGCGGGGAAAAAAAGAGGTATGCTTTTCAAACATGGGAAAGTTGTAAAAACAGTAAAACAGGAGAAATTACTTGAAGTTCTTAAAGAAGAGCTTGATAATGAAACAGGTCGTTATAACCGGCAAAAGAAGCAGGGAGGACCAAAATGAAAGTAGCGGCGATTGTACCGGCATATAATGAAGAGCAAACAATCGGCAAAGTGATTTATGCCCTGCAGCATACTTCCCTGGTTGATCGGATTATCGTTGTTAGCGATGGTTCTGAAGACCGCACTGTAGAAGCCGCTTCAGTTTTTGACAATGTGGAAATCATAGAATTGCTGGAGAACCGTGGTAAGGGTGGCGCTATTAAAGTCGGGCTGGATCACTGCCGGGAAGAAGTAATTTTAATTATTGATGCCGATTTGATCGGACTGAACATTAAACATATCGAATCTCTCCTGGAACCGGTAATTGAGGGTAGAGCCGAGATGTCAGTCGGAATTTTTGAGAAGGGAAGAACCGTAACCGATTTTGCCCAAAAAATGGCTCCTTTTTTGTCCGGCCAGAGGGCTATAAGACGTGATTTGCTTGAAAATGTTTCAGATCTTAACTTGTCACGCTTCGGTATCGAAGTTGCCCTTCACCAATATGCAGAAGAAAAGCAGGTTGCAGTGGAAATAGTCCAACTTCCCGACCTTTCTCATGTGATGAAAGAGGAAAAACTTGGTTTCTGGAAAGGCATCCTTGCCCGGGTAAGGATGTATTGGGAAATCTTAAGATATGTCCTGAAAATAGAGTCGAAAGCTTCGAAGTCTCATCTTCCGGGTAGTAAAAAGTTTTAAATTCATCCTCTTAAATATTCTTACAGAATATCACCTTTAATAAATTTTAAAAATAATGTTCCAATTCTATTAAAAAATATCAATAATGCAAAGGTAATTTTCAATAATGCGAAGAAATTATTGTAGAGTAAATCAGGCGAGAGGGGTGCTTAATATTTTAAGTGAACTTCAGAAAATACAATTAGTCGTCCAGGAAATAGCTGAAGCGATAGCTTCTGCACTAAATATGGAAGTAGAAATATTCGATGAAAATCTCATTGTCGTCGGAGCAACAGGAAGAATCAGAAGTAAGATAGGTTTCAAACAGGAGACAGCCCATGTTGCAAAATATATTATTGAGGGCGGAACAAGTTGCACAATTGACAGGCCGGGCTCACATTATTTATGTGCGCATTGCAAAATAAAAGAGAATTGTTTTTGTACGGCCGCTCTTGTATGTCCCGTCAGTAGAAAGGGGAAAACAATCGGAACAATCAGCCTGCTGAGCTTTGATGAAGATCAGCGTCGGATCCTGCTATCCGGGCAAGCCCGTTTTATAGACTTCATTTCAAGAATGGGAGAGTTGATTGCCGGTCAGGCGCAGTTGAATGAAGCAGTGAGCAGGGCAGCCAGCAGTGAAAAACATCTTAAGACGATTATCGATTCAGTAAACGAAGGGATCGTTGCCGTTAATGCCGATGCATCTATTTCACATATTAATAAAGCAGCGGAAAAACTATTAAACATAGATGGCGATTACTTCACTGGAAAATTAATTCAGAATTTATTTCCAGATTCGCCAATACCTTCAGTTATCAGTACATGCAAGGCACAGCTCAAAAGTGAAATAAGCTATGCAAATGAGTTATCTGCATTGAAAATTGCCTGTTCTGCATTCCCGATTATGTTAAATGGCACTATAGTAGGCGCTGTTATGACTTTTAACGACATTAAAACTATTACCCGCTATGCCGACAGTTTGGCCAGTCGACATGAAGAAGTTAGTTTCGAAGATATTTGTGGTGAAAGTATGATAATCCGCAACCTGATTGAAAAAGCTAAAATTATTGCCGCCGGCAGATCTACAATTCTTTTAAGAGGTGAAAGCGGCACGGGAAAAGAGCTTTTTGCCAGGGCAATACATAAAGCCAGTCCCTTTGGAAGCGGGCCCTTCCAGGTAATAAACTGCAGCGCAATCCCGGAATCATTACTCGAGAGTGAACTCTTCGGTTATGAAGAAGGAGCGTTTACAGGTGCCCGTAAAGGTGGAAAACCCGGTAAGTTCGAGCTTGCAGATGGGGGAACACTTTTCCTTGATGAAATCGGCGATATGCCGCTGCTGCTTCAGGCTAAACTTCTGAGAGTTTTGGAAAGCAGCTCCTTCGAAAGGGTTGGTGGAACAGGGGACTACCGTTTTAATGTTCGCATAATCGCCGCAACCAACAAAAGCCTTGAGTCAATGGTAAAGGAAGGTCTTTTTCGGAGTGATCTATATTATCGTCTCAATGTTATCCCACTTCTACTTCCTGCTTTGCGCGAACGTCGGGAAGATATTTTATTGTTAGCGGAATATTTGCTGGAGAAATACAGCTTTCTGATGGGTAAAAACATTTTTACGATTGAGCAGGATGTACAGCAAATATTTTATAACTATGACTGGCCCGGAAATGTTCGTGAGCTGGAAAACGTTGTTGAGTATGCAGTTAATTTTGAGAATAGTAAAACACTAAAAAATAATAGCTTGCCCCGCTGGTTGTTAACAAATGATTTACAGCAATTAAATGGCCAGAAACTGAAGCAGAAAAGCAAGGAATGGGAAGCTGATCATATTGAAAAGTTGATTAGCGAATACGGAACGTCACTGGCAGCCAAGAAAAAGATCGCTGCTGAACTGGGAATCAGCATTACCACATTGTATCGTAAGCTTAAGCTTAACAGTACATAATTCTTTTTATGTCATTAAGGTCACTATAAAACAGGGACAAGCACCTGTTAAATGCCTGCCCCTGAAACGGCTGTTTTCTTGCTTAATTACTTACCTGCAATGTCTTTTAAAATTCATTTTGGTAAATCATGAATATGGTTAGTTAATAAAGCCCTGCTCTCGTAACCACTCCTCGGCAACTTCTTCGGGCAGGTAATCTTCCTCATCAACTAACCGGTTCAAATTCGACATATTCTCATTGTCAAGAGCACTGGCTATGGGATTCAATATATCGGCAATTTGCGGTGCCTCCTCTAATTTGTCCTGACGGATAACAGGAGAACTATTGTAGACCGGATGGAAGTATTGGTCATCTTCGAGAATAACTAAATTAAATGGAGTTATTCGTCCATCGGTACCAAAACCCATAGCACAAGCAAGATCTCCATCTCTCAAAGCTGTGTAAAGAATTCCATAATCCATAACGTCCACACTATCAAATTCAAACCCATAGTGCTCGAGTAAACCCGGAAAACCATCGTCACGGGTCGAATATTCATGGTTACTACCAAAAATCCAACTACCCGGATCAGGCGCATCAACGCCTTCGTTGATTGCCGCTGCCAAGTCACTGATTGATGCAATTCCCAGGGCTTCGGCATCAGCCTGACGCATCATAATAACGTATGTATTATTATATTGAGTGTAATCGAGCCATACCAGTCCGTTTTGCTCCAAATCGGTTGCTTTTACCAACTGGTAGCATTCTTCAGGGTCTGTAATAACATCAAAACCGAAATAATTTACCAAAGCTGTTCCGGTGTATTCCCAGTAAAGATCAATTTCTCCTGCTTCAAGGGCTTCCCGTGCTATAACGGTGCCGCCGAGACCTGTCTCATCAACTACTGTAAACCCCTTATCTTCCAACGCCAGGATTGCAAGCTGGCTTAGAATAAGAGACTCGGTAAATTCTTTTGAACCGACAACAACAGTAACATCAACGGTTTCATCTTCAGGCTGACAGCCGGCTACAAAAAATAAACCGGCAATCATCAGCGCTATCAAGCAAAATAAAGCAAAACGTTTCAAAGTCATAAAACATATACCCCCTTATATTTTACCTACTAAAGAAAACAGCCAAATTTATATTTTAACCAACCCACTTAACCAGGTTTTCTTCAATTCTGGCAATATAATAATCAAGAATGATAGCGGTAAGCGCCGCCAGTCCGGCACCGGTAAAGACAATCATATCCCGGCGCAGTGAGAGGCCGGTTACGATAAGGTCTCCGAAGCCGCCACCACCGATAAAGGTGGCAAGTGTAGCTGCACCGACATTGACCACAATCGCGGTTCTGATTCCGGCCACGATAATTGGGAAGGCAAGCGGCAGTTCTATCTTTGTGAGGACCCGAAAAGGACTCATACCCATGCCTACTGCCGATTCAATTATACTTTTCGGGACATTGATAATACCGGCAAAAGTGTTGCGCAGGATCGGTAAGATGGAATAGAGAAACAGCGCGAATACAGCCACCCTGAAACCGAGTCCCAAAATAGTAAAAAAGAGAGCCAGGATCGCCAGGCTTGGAATAGTTTGACCCACGTTGACGACATTTTCTACTCCACGACCAAGATAATAAAGTTTAGGCCTTGAAAGCATAATGCCTACTAAAATACCGAAAATAATAGCGCCAAACATCGAAACAACCATCAATTGCAGATGCTCCCGCAGCCCCTTTAAAACATTGTTGTAGGTAAGGGCACGAGCAACCAGGGAATCGGTGGGATTATTAACCGTGTAAACAACGATAACCACGCCGATGGAGATCAAAATCAGCGGGAGGATGACCCAGCGCCATAGCTGTTTAGTCATGGTTTACACATCCTCCTTCACAACATTCAGCAGATCACCCAAGGTTATAGTTCCCTGGTACTGGTCATCTTCGTTAACCACTGCTACAAAACCCTCGCCGCATTCGAGCATCACCGACAAAGCATCGTTCAATGTGGCATCGCTGGTTACAGAGTGATCGACCTCCTGGATATAATCGGCAGCCACTTCACCCGCTTTCCGCTTCAGATCAGCAACACTGATGATTCCTTTTAACCGATTATCCCGATTAACAACCATCACGGAACGCACTTCGCTTTCTTCCAGCCTCTTCTTCAAATCATCCAGCGGCATATCTTCGGTGGCTGGTTTCATGCGATCAACATCTTTTAAAATTTCACGTATGCGTATTAGGTGAAGCCTTTTAATTGAGCGGTTACGGCCTACCAGGTTGGCCACGAATTCATTGGCAGGAGTACTGAGCAAGTCATTTGGTGTAGCGTGTTGAATTAATTTCCCCTCCTGCATGACAGCAATGGTATCTCCCATCTTGATCGCTTCGTCGATATCATGGGTAACAAAAACAATGGTCTTGCTGATTCTTTCCTGAATCCTTAAAAATTCATTTTGCAAGCGAGCCCTGGTAATTGGATCAACTGCTCCAAAAGGTTCATCCATCAGCATAATTGGCGGGTCGGAAGCCATGGCCCTGGCTACGCCAACACGCTGTCGCTGGCCACCGCTCAGTGCTGATGGATAGCGTTTTCCATAGATCTCCGGATCGAGACCAACCAGGGTTAGCATTTCAGCTACTTTCTTTTTGGTTTTCTCTTTTGGCCATTTTTTTTCGTTTGGTACTGTAGCCACATTTTCTTCGATAGTGTGGTGCGGGAAAAGGCCAATTTCCTGGATCACGTAACCGATATCGAGGCGGAGCTTGATAGGGCTCATTTTCAAAGCATCTTTTCCGTTAATATGAATCGAACCGCTTGTAGGCTCATGGATGCGGTTAATCATCTTCATCGTTGTTGTTTTGCCGCATCCTGAAGGTCCGACTAATACACAAATATCTCCCTCTTTTACTTCAAGGTCCAGGTTATTAACCGCAGGGTTTTGTAAACCCGGGAATTTTTTTGTTAAGCCTTCCAGTTTTATCATTACTTAGCCTCCCCCGTTTTACCAATGGCAATCAGCTTCCGTTCACCCCATGATAAAATAAAATCAAAAGCCAGGGCTATAATTGACACACCCAAAGCTCCGACGATGATCATCGGTTCGTTGGAACGCGAAATACCCTGAAATATTAACTCGCCCAGCCCTCCGGCGCCAACATAAGCAGCAATAGCTCCAATACCGACGATCATAACTGTCGCCGTGCGAATACCCGCCATGATCACCGGCCTGGCCAGCGGAATCTTAATTTTTGTTAAAACCCGCCATTCAGTCATGCCCATGGCAACTGCAGATTCAACTATCGCCGGGCTTATCTCTTTAATCCCCGTGTAAGTATTGCGCACAATCGGCAGCAAACTGTAAAGAATTAAAGCCACCACCCCGGTGGTGAAACCGATCCCAAACAGGGGAACCATAAAAGCCAACATAGCCATACTGGGTATGGTCATTAGAATCTGGCATACTGTGAGGACGGAAACAGCCAGACTGCTTTTATAGCTGATCATTACTCCAACAATCACCGATATAACCACAGCAATACCGATTGAAACCAGCACTAACCAGATGTGCTCAACCATCAATTCCCAAACTAAGTCGCTTCGCCTTTGTAAATAAATAATGACTCTCGAAAAAGTCGACGGAGTTGCCATAGTTTGCTGAACTATGAAGTTTGAAAATGTACAGTACATTTTGCTGCCAAGCAAAATAAGTTGCTCTGCCATTTACCTTTGAACCACCCTCCCCGTTTTATATGAGGTACAAACGATTGAAAAATATTAGAACTGACTTGGTTAAACTAAAGTCGCTAGATCTGTGTCAGAGATATAACCCAGAAAAAGGAATAACCAGTTAAGAATAAAACTGCGAGGATAATTTGACTTTTATGCGATATATTGTTTATTTGCTGATTATAATTAAACTGTAAGACAATCATCTCATATACACAAATCATGCACAAACTGCATATATGCAAGCATATCTGCAGTATATTGCCGATTAAGAAGTATTTACGAAGAGACCACAATTTATGCAACCAGACGCTTGCAGAGCATATGAGAGACTCTTAGAATCCATTTTTTAATAATAGATGCTTATTTCATTCACCTTCTTTCAGAAACGGGTAATTCATAAAAATTTCGCTCTCCGTATTTTCAGGCAGCGATTGAGCATAATGATCTTCTAATATTTGATCGGTTATTTCGCGGGCAAAATCGATAGCATTCCTTTTCCCTTCTCGTAACCAGGCTGCATAATTTGTCCGAACTGCGACTTTTGGCATAAAGAGTTCATGGCGCATATTTCTTACGGTATGATCAGATGCCAGATAGTTGCCACCCGGGCCAACTTTACATATTTCTTCCAATGCAAGGGTGTCAGAAGTGATGCGAATTCCCTCCATTACACGAAGGGCCATACCAATTATTTCATCATCGAGGACATATTGTTCATAGGCGACTGTCATACTACTATCGATTTGACCGGCTGCATTATGTATCAGCTGAGCTCCGGCTATCGCCGGCAGAAGGTTATTCATACACTTTTCATAACCGTTTTGGATATCGAAAATTTTGGACTCGGTAACTCCACCGGTTGAGTACATAGGCAGGTTGTAAAAGGAAGCCAGCTGCGCACAGGCCGCATTCATAATACCGTTTTCCACCGCCCCGAAGAGAAAATCCATGTTTTTCATGTTTGCAGTAGTGGGAACAGTGCTGTAAAGTGCAGGAGCGCTTTCTTTAATAACCTGGGTCAATAATATGCCGCAAATAGCCTCCGCATTTATCTGGACCAGACTGCCGGCAAGGGTAACCGGTGCGGTGGCACCGGCAATGGGTGCACAGGAAGTAGCAATAGGAATTCCTGCATTAACAAGATCAAAGATAAAATCAACATAGCGGGTGTCCATCTTTAAAGGGCTGATTGTACTGCATATAACAGAGATCAAGGGATTATTCCGCAGATTTTCTTCACCGCCGGCGAATATTTGAGCAAGCCGGATCACATCCCTGGCTCCTTCTTTACCACCGTAAATGCCACCCATAACATGTTTGCCGGTGTTCTTCAAACCGTGATAAAACCTGGCAATATCGACTTCTTCTTTGGGGCATTCATTCGGATATAATGGTAAACAATACCAGTGAATATTTGGCAGAGCATCAACGAGACGGGCTATATCGGCAATATCACTGGAAACTGAAGGTCTGCGCTTACCGGATTTTCTGTCAAGAATATTCAATGCCGTTCCCCCGGTGCCGAAATAAACTCGGTTCGGTTCAACCACAAGATTATTATTCTCATCCCGTCCATATAAAGTAATCCTTGCCGGAGCCTTATTTAAGTATTTCATCACCCAATCCTCGTCTAGTTGAACCAGTTTGTGGGTGAAGTCCACACGAGCACCTTTTTCATGAAATAACTGCAGGGCTCTTTTATTATCAATAAGCAATCCGGATTTGGATAGTACCTGCATGGAAGCTTCGTGTATAGCCTTTATATCATTTATGGAAAGAGGTTGATAGAAGTTTGCATAGGTACCTTTTAACAAAATAAAACCTCCCAATAACTAAAGTTTTTTTAGTCCCCTGTTCCTGGAAAATAGAAGATTTTCAAGGTCTTCAGAAAATCCCGGTGCTTTTTGGCCGGCAAGGATCTCTTTTGCTTTTTCACGTGCTCTCTCGAATGTATCTTTCGAGCCTTCTTCAGCCCATACGCTGCGCTGCTGTCGGTCGGAGAGGCGGGGAAAATAAAACTCTTCCCGGACATGTTTGACCGTGTGGGGGTGATCCAGAAAATGACCTCCCGGACCAACATCTGAAATAACTTCGTTTGCGATAGTTTCCTTGTCGACCTTTATACCACGAACAGCCCGAAGAATCATACCAACGGAATCGTTGTCAATAACCATTTTTTCATAGGAAAGAGTTGTGCAGAATTCCAGAAGACCGAATGCATCGTGGATGTAGTTGCATCCTGAAAGAGCCACCACCATCGCTGTGTTTGCGCTTTCATAACCGGCCTGGGCATCAACAACTTTTGAATCGGACATGCCGCCTGTACCATAAACAGGTATTTTATAATATTGGGCCATTTGAGCGCATCCGGCGTTTATCAAAGCTGACTCAATACTTCCAGCCATATAGGTCCCGGTGCGCATATCCATGATACTGGATGTTGATCCATAGATTGTCGGAGTGCCTTTGTTCACCAGTTGCGCCAGAACAAGTCCACCCAGCGATTCTGCATTATTTAAAGTGATCGTTCCTGCCAGGGTAACCGGTGAATTCGCCCCGGCCAGAGGTTCTGAGGGAGTGGCTACGGGGAGACCTCTTCTGGCGATTTCAATTAAAAAATCGGTATAGGTTACTTCCATAACTAGTGGGCTCATCATTAGTGTAATAAAGGAGACAAAGGGGCGTTGGCGCAGTTTTTCTGATCCACCGGCTATCTGTTCTGCCATTTCGATCACTGCCAGTAAACCTTCCATGGTGTAGATGCCACCCATCACATGCTTTGAAGTATTGGCCAGCGCATGATAGAAGCGATTAATATCAACATTTTCTGTTTTAACATCGCTGGGGTAGCAATTGATTACAAAAAAAGCAATATTATCTAAAGCATCTGCCAGCTTTGCATAACCTGCCACATCTTTAACCTCAGTAAGACGCTTCCTGCCATTTTCAAGATCGAGTGTGTTGAGGACGGTTCCCCCGGTTCCTAAGTATACATTGGCACCTTCAAGAATAAGGTCATTTTTCTCTTCCCTTCCGCAAAGGACTAACGAAGAAGGTGTTGAATCAATAGCTTCTTCAAGCATCGACCGGGGAATTTTTACGATCTGATTATCATGATCCACCTTCGCATGGTGATCAGAAAAAATTTGCCTGGCGCGATCATTATGCATTTTAATTCCGGTATTTTCTAACAGGTTCACTGTTGCTTCATGGATTGCAGTGATATCTTTTTCGGAAAGAACTCTAAGGTTGCTGCCTTTCCAGTGCTTAAACATTAAAAATTCTCCTTTTTTCGCGGTTTTTACTGTTCTATAAATATACTTTTAAGTGACAATTAATATTTAAGCAATATTAATGCCAGATTTAAGAAATCAATATAGAGCTAAAAATAAAGGGGATAGAGGCAAAATGGGAATTAATGGTGTGCACTTTTAAAAATACTTATCAAATATGCAAAATTATTATAGTAGGGAGTTAATCTTTGTAGACAAGATTACGGTAAAAATGTTCGAAGTCTATACGGTAATTAAAATCATCTTTTTCTTTAATGCTCTGCTCTTTAATGTCAACGTTTCTGATAATCAACAGTTCCTCGTTAATGTTAGATGCCTGAAGAAGTTTCATCCCCGAGGGGGCCCATATTCCGCTTCCCCCCCAAAAGTATTCCTTGCCTTTTTGATGACGCCCGACCCAGTTAATACCGAGGCTCCAGACCTGATTGTACGCAGCCTTTGATGAATTCATCAGATCCCATAGAAATCCATAATAGTGGTCGGTCCGGATATTCATGTTAGAATATTCCCTGATTGCCTGAGAGCGCCAGGCAGCGATAGTCACTATGGCATCAACGTTGTCAATAAAAGCATACTGACGTGGAAGTTCAACATAGCAAAGGTCGTAGCAGACCAAAAAACCAAATTTGCCCCACCTGGTATCGATACTGAGTCTTTTATCAGTTCCCTGTCTAAAATATGTTTTTTCAATAGGAGTTAAAAATACTTTGGCGTAAATCTTATCCTCACTACGGTAATCGAATTCAGGACATAGAATAAAAACACAGTTAAAATAGCTGTTTAACCTTTTTCTAACATTGCCGTAAATTATATACTCCAATCTGTTAGCGTTGCTATGCAGGCTGTTCCTGACATTCTTCAGCCATGATCTAATCCTGTTGTTTTCGCCTTCTGCCAATAGATCGGTAATCTGTTCTTGATGTTTTGTATTCCAGATATACCCTGTTACACTGAGCTCCGGAAAAACAACTATATTAACATTTTTATTATGAGCAATCTCAATTATCTTATCCATTTTATCCAGGTTACACTGAACACTTGGTGATCCATATATATTGGCCAAAAGAACTGTCGGTAGGTTTTCGTTTTCTGAGAACTTTCTCTCCACAATCCTGAAAGGCATCATTTAGCACCTCTATAATAAGACTAAGCTTAATGACTAATACGAAACAAATAGTTTATTTCCTGCCTGATTGAAAAATATCCAACCTTATTATATTATTGCCTTTTGATGTTTTTTGTGGTAAATTAATTTCGGTAAATGTTTTTTCGGCGAAGGGTGGGATTTCCCACTCTTTCATGTTAGTAGGGGAAAATACAGCTTTAGATTTTCTCTTTTTTCAGGTAAAAGAAGAGGTGATCCGGTGAGCAGGGAAGAGACAAGGGAGATGTTGATTAAATTAATTGAACCGCTGGTGGAAGATCTGGGTTTTGAACTTATCCAGCTTGAATATGCCGCGGGTAAGCATGGGTTACTGCATCTCCACATTGACCGTGAAGGCGGTATAAATATAGAGCACTGTGAGCTGGTAAGCAGGGAAGTGTCTGATCTGCTGGACAGGCGTGATCCTATAGAGCATGCCTATACCCTGGAAGTATCCTCACCGGGTTTGGAGCGTCACTTAAGAAAAATAGAACATTTCAGACGTTTTATCGGTGAAAAAGTTAAACTGAGAACAACAGACTCTTTTGATGGGCATAATAAATTAAGCGGAGAACTTATCGAAACCGGGGACGACTGGGTCAGAATAAAAACGGTAGACGGTGATGAAATAAAAGTCCCCCTATTATCTATCACCAGGGCAAACCTCTGGTATACCGGCCCCGAGAAAAGAAACTTTTTAAAAAATAGTCGGAAGGGAGGTTGGATTCCAAAAAATGAATAAAGACCTTTTTGCAGCACTTGAAGCTTTGGAAAAAGAGAAAGGGATCAGCAAGGAAGTTCTTTTTGAAGCGCTTGAGGTTGCTTTAATTTCAGCCTATAAAAGAAACTTCCAGTCTGCACCGGCAGTACGGGTAAATATCGATCGTGATACGGGAGATATAAAGGTATTTTCTCAACTGAAAGTTGTTGAAGAAGTAGAGTCAGATCAGCAGGAAGTGAGCCTTTATGAAGCAAAGGTCTACGATCCCCGCTGCCAGATCGGTGATATTGTTGAAATGGAAGTGACACCGAAAGAATTCGGCAGGATAGCTGCTCAGACTGCAAAGCAGGTAGTAATTCAGAGAATCAGAGAAGCAGAAAGGGAACTGATCTTTGAAAGCTTTGTAGATAGAACTGAAGAAGTGATTACCGGATTGGTGCGCAGGTTTGAACAGAGAAACGTGATTATCGACCTGGGCAGGACTGAAGCCATTTTACCCGTTGATGAACAGATTTCTTATGAACGTTACCGACAGGGTGAACGGGTGAAAGCTTATATTATGGAAGTAAAGAAAACTACAAAAGGGCCCCAGATAATTGTATCGAGAACCCATACTGGTTTCCTGAAAAGGCTGTTTGAAATGGAAGTGCCGGAAATTTACGAAGGTATAGTTGAAATCAAGGCGGCGGCACGTGAGTCAGGGCACCGTTCAAAACTGGCAGTAATTTCTAATAATCAGGATATTGATCCTGTAGGTGCCTGTGTTGGCCCGAAGGGAAGTCGGGTTCAGGCAATTAGTAACGAGCTAAAGGGTGAAAAAATCGATATCGTCAAATGGAGTGAGCAGTCAGAAGAATACATTGCGAACGCACTCAGTCCGGCAAAAGTTGCCGAGGTTATTCTTGATTCTGAAAGTAAAACAGCCACTGTAGTTGTCCCTGATAACCAGCTATCACTGGCAATCGGCAAAGAAGGGCAGAATGCACGGCTGGCTGCTAAAATTACCGGTTGGAAGATTGATATATCGAGTGAAAGCCAGCACGCAGAAAAAGGGCTATCGGCAATTGGACTTTCAGAGGACATTTCTTCTGACCAGGACAGGGAAACTGATGAATTTGAAAAAGAAGTGGATTTGATTTCAGAAGAGGTTGAAGAAACCGTTGCATTAGCTGATGAGAGCAAATCAGACGAAGCCGAAGAAAAAGCAGCGGATAAACCCGAAGGCGAAGAGTTGCCTGGGGAGGATCCGGAAGAAGATGATTAAGAAGAGAAAAATTCCCCTGAGGATCTGCATCGGATGCCAGGAAAAGAAACCGAAAAAGGAACTCGTTCGGATTGTCAGAACTCCGGAAGGTGAAATAGCGCTTGACCTGACCGGTAAAAAAGCCGGCAGGGGGGCATATATCTGTTCACAGGAGGTTTGTTTTAATAAAGCGCTGAAAGGAAAACGATTGGAAAGAAACCTGCAGCATCCCTTATCGGAAGAAGTGGTTAAGGACATTTTAACACTACTGGCCAAATATGAATAATTTTTAAAGCTGCGGGATAATTATGGGGAGGGCTCATTTGATGGAGGTGTTGTAAATGAGTAAAGTAAGAGTATATGAATTGGCGAAGGAACTGGGAATTAACAGTAAAAAATTAATTGAAGTTATGGAAGGTATGGATATAAAGGTTAATAACCATATGAGCACGGTGAGTGATGAAGATGCAAAAAAGATTATCGCCATCCTGACCGGTAAAACTGATCAAAAAATTAAACCTGAAACTGTCAAAATCCAGGAAAAACCTAAAAAAGCAGAAACTGTCAGCAAGAAAAAAGAGAAAGTGGCAGTGAAAGAGCAAGAGAAAGAGAAAGAAAAAGAGAAAGAAAAAACAATCGAGTCTGAACCGGTTCCTCCAAGTAGAAAAGCGAGAAAAGCAATTCAGGAAGAGAAAAGAGCAGCTATGCTCAAAGCCCAGCGACCGAAGATAAAACTGGAAGGGCAGGTTACAGTTGCCGAAATGGCCGGAAGAATTGATATAACTCCGGCTCAGCTCATTAATTATCTTATGGAAAACGGGGTTATGGCCAACATAAATCAGTCGCTTGCCCCGGAAACGATCGAGCTCGTTGCAGAAGAGTATGGTTATGACCTCAATTATGTAGAAGATCCGATCGAAGAAGAACTCCTGGCGGTTTGTGAAGACGGTGAGGGTATTGAGATTTTAAGGATCCCCGTTGTTACAGTTCTCGGGCATGTTGATCATGGAAAGACTTCTCTGCTTGACGCTATCCGAAATGCCAATGTTACCGCAGGTGAGGTAGGCGGGATAACCCAGCATATCGGAGCATACCAGGTCCAGGTTGATGATAAAAAGATTGTTTTCCTCGATACACCAGGGCACGAGGCATTTACCTCGATGCGAGCCCGGGGAGCTCAGGTAACCGACATAGCTATTCTGGTCGTTGCTGCCGATGATGGTGTAATGCCGCAGACAATTGAAGCTATAAACCATGCAAAAGCTGCCCAGGTCCCTGTTCTGGTTGCTGTCAATAAAATCGATAAACAGGATGCAAATCCGGAAAAAGTAAAGCAGCAGCTTTCAGATCATGGACTGGTTCCTGAAGACTGGGGTGGAGATACAATATTTGTCAATGTCAGTGCTATTCGTGGCGATGGCCTTGATGAATTGTTGGAGATGATTTTACTTCTGGCAGAAGTGGGAGAACTGAAAGCATGTCCGGAGCGTCCTGCGCGCGGCACAGTAATCGAAGCCAAGTTGGATCGGGGACGAGGTCCGGTTGCTACCGTTTTGGTGCAGGATGGTACTTTAAATATTGGAGATTCGGTTATTTGCGGTTCTATCGCCGGTAAGGTGCGAGCGATGATCAACGACCGGGGCGATAGGATTAAAACTGCCGGACCTTCAACTCCGGTTGAAATTCAGGGCTTGAACGATGTACCCATGGCCGGTGATATTTTTCAGGTGGTCAGCGATGATCGAATCGCCCGCCAGGTTGCTGAAAAGAGAGCGGTTAAGATAAAAGAGGCTACCCAAAAAGTTCAGAGGGTTACGCTGGATGATCTCTTCAACCAGATTCAGGAGGGAGAAGTTAAAGACCTTAATCTCATCTTAAAAGGTGACGTCCAGGGTTCGGTTGAAGCGCTTCAGGATGCCTTATTCAAGCTTAGCCTCGACGAGGTTCAAATCAAGGTGATCCATACAGGAGTAGGAGCGATTAATGAATCAGACGTAATGTTAGCCTCCGCTTCCAATGCCATTGTGATCGGTTTCAATGTACGCCCGGATGGCAATGCACGGAAACTGGCCGAACAGGATCGGGTTGATATAAGGGTTTACCGGATTATTTATGAAGCGATTGAAGACATTAAAGCAGCTGTTACCGGGATGCTCAAACCGGTTATGAAAGAAGTAATTCTGGGGCAGGCTGAAGTAAGGCAGGTCTTCAAAGTTTCCCGGTTGGGCAGTATTGCCGGATCGTATGTCACAGAAGGAAAGATTACCCGGAATGCACTGATCAGGGTAATTAGAGATGGTACGGTAGTGCTCGATTCAGGGCATATAGGTTCATTGAAAAGGTTTAAAGATGATGTGCGTGAAGTATTGACCGGATTTGAATGCGGTATATTGTTGGAGAATTATAATGATCTCCATGAAGGTGATATTATAGAGGCATATGTCATGGAACAGGTGGCCCGTTAGAAAATAGATTCAGATGCTTTACAGATCGGACCGGGGAGGTAATTTAAATGTCGGAAAACAGAGTCCGACGGGTTGCTGAGCAAATTAAAAAGGATATAAGCCAGATTATCAGCTCGGAATTAAAAGATCCCCGCATAGCCGGAATAACCAGTGTAACCGAAGTTCAACTGTCAAGAGATCTACGCTATGCCTCGGCTTATGTAAGTGTTTATGGCACTGAAGAGGAAAAAGAAGAAATGCTGCAGATATTGACCAAGGCATCAGGATTTATCCGCAGTGAAATCGGAAAAAGAATCAGGCTCCGTTATACACCTGTGGTCAATTTTTACCTTGACAATTCGATTGAATACGGTGCCCATATCGACAGTGTTATAAAATCATTAAAAATGGATGAGAAGACCGATGACGAAGGATCGAAAAAAGATAATTGATGTTTTAAAAAATGAAAAGGAATTTTACCTGATTTCACATATGTTGCCGGACGGGGACAGTATAGGTTCCCTTTTGTCCATGGGGGCCGGTCTGCGACTTATCGGCAAGAAGATCGACATGTTTACGCCGGGGCATATTCCACGCAAGTATGAGTTCATGATCGGCTCCGGTGATGTCAGGCATGAAGATATGCTGGAAGATCATAACCGAACGGTTGTTGTACTTGACAGCAGCGATCCGGACAGACTTGGGATATTTAAGGAAACGGTTCTGAAGAGCAGGCAGATAATCAATATTGATCACCATGTTACTAATCAGCGCTTTGGACATTTAAACCTGGTTGATCCGAACGCCTCGGCAACAGGAGAATTAGTTTTTCATATCCTGCATGATGTCGGTGTTAAATTAAATGCCGGAATCGCTGAAGCACTGTATGTAGCTATATCGACTGACACCGGATCTTTTAAATATGACAATACTACACCCGATACACACCGGGTTGTTTCATCGCTTCTTGAATACGGTCTAAGTCCAGGGGCTCTTTCTCAACGTATGTTTGATGAAAGGCCATTGTCATTCTATATCCTTTTGAAGGAAGCGCTGGCCAGCCTTGAAATGTACGAAGAGAGAAAAATTGCCGTGATGACAATCAGCAAGGATGTAAGGGAACGCAGCGGAGCGACTACGGATGATCTCGAGGGCATTGTAAATTATTCGCGTAATATCGAAGGTGTTGAGCTGGGCATATTATTTTACGTTGAAAACGAGAATGAGGTAAAAGTCGGATTCCGCTCAAAAAGCCTTGACGTAAGTGTGCTTGCCGGTAAACTAAATGGTGGCGGCCACGTCAGAGCGGCAGGCTGCCGACAGTACGGCGATTTTGAAACAGTTAAAAAAAGGGTTATGCAGGAATCTTTAAATATGTTGCGTGAACTGTCGGCTTAAAGGAGCAGCGCAGTGAATGGTTTGATTATTGTCAATAAACATCAGAATGTTACTTCCCACGATATAGTAAATATAATTCGCAGGTTGATTCCGGCAGTGAAAATCGGCCATACAGGAACACTGGATCCAATGGCGACAGGCGTACTGCCAATTTGTATAGGAAAAGCAACCAGGCTCGCTGAATATATTACAGAACTTCCGAAGAAATACCGGGCAGGAATAACCCTGGGAGTAGCCACTGATACTGATGATGCAACGGGAATTACAACTGCTCATTCCGAAGTGCCCGGGCTAATAAAAGAGCTGGTCGAGGAAGTCATGCACAGTTTTGAAGGGACAATTTTACAGAAAGTGCCGGCCTATTCAGCAATCAAATACAAAGGTAAGCCGCTTTATCATTGGGTCCGAAAGGGCAGTGAAATACCGCGTAAGTTAAGAAATATTGATATTTACAGCATTAAACTGATCCGCTATGATCCCGATTTTGCGCCTCATTTGCTTATCGAAGTCGAATGTTCGAAAGGAACCTATATCAGGACTCTTGCCTTTGATCTGGGAGAGAAAATTGGTTGTCCGGCCCATCTTTCATTACTGGAAAGGCTTTCAGTTGGTTTATTTACTATTGAAGAATCACTAACTATAGACGAAATTCATAAACTTGCCGATGAGTCAAAGCTGACAGAAGCGATATTACCGATGGACAGAGCTGTTGCTCATTTTCCGAAATTGGAATTGAATAATAAACAGGTTCTGGAGTTGAGCCAGGGTAAAGTGATTGAATGGGACAAAGATCTTCCCAACTTTTCGATCGTAGAAGGTTCAAAGCCAATCAGGGTTTATGATGAGGCTGGGCAATTCAGAGCGCTTGTCCGACTGAAAAACGATGAGTATAGGCAATTTATTAAAACGTTGAAATACCTGTCTTGAGAAAGGTGTGCACCTGATGGAGATTGTTAACGGCCTGGAGCGATTTCAGGTAAAAAATAAACCTCTTATGCTGGCATTGGGTAACTTTGATGGTGTCCACAGGGGGCATCAGGCAATTTTAAAATCGATGATTAATAAAGCGGAAAAGGAAAATGCCTTTTCAGCAGCGCTTATATTTGATCCCCACCCGGTGATAGCTCTTCAGCCGGAGAAAAAACTGATATTACTGACAGATATTGCAGATCGTGCCGAGATAATGGCGGAGCTTGGCCTGGATTACCTACTGATCGAAACTTTTAATGAGAATGTTTCGAAGCTAACTCCAGAGCAGTTTGTCCGGATGATTTTAATTGAAAAGCTGGGTATTAAAGGTGTTTTTACCGGGGAAGACTATAATTTTGGTTATAAAGGCTCCGGCAGTTCGGAAACCATGCGCTATTGGGGTAAGGAACTTGGTTTTACGGTGGAAATTACCGATATGGTAAAATATGAAGGGAAAGAAGTCAGCAGTTCAATTATTAGATCGTTGATTTTGGCCGGTGCGGTGAAGGATGCAGCCGATCTGTTGAACTACTATTTCTTCAGGCAGGGCAGAGTGATTAAAGGTTACGGGATCGGACGTAAAATGGTTTATCCCACGGCCAATATCGAGGCTTCAAAGCGTCTCTTATGGCCGGGAAAAGGTGTTTATCTTACTGCGGTCAGTAATCTAAATGAAGATATTTTTTACGGTGTGACCAATGTTGGCTCGCGTCCCACTTTCTCCGATCACAGCACCGCTGTGGAAACACACATAATTGATTTTAACGGTTCCATCTATAACCGGGAAATCCGCCTTTGCTTCCTGGAAAAACTTCGTGACACCCGGATGTTCACGTCAGTTGTGGAATTAAAAGAACAAATTGGCCGGGATATTGAAAAGAGCAGAGAACTGATAAAATTTTACCGGCAGGAAAAATCAGGGAGTAGTATTTCTTTACAAGCAGGTTGTTCTGTGCTAAGATACATATAGTTTGAACCGTATGCGAGGTTAAGCGATTTCCCGACGCTTCAACTTGGCACACGGCGATTAATAAAAGGGAGGTTTTTTTATGTTGGACCATGAACGCAAGCAGGAGATTATTGATCAATTCAAACAGCATGAGGGTGACACCGGATCTCCGGAGGTGCAAATTGCACTTCTCACAGAACGGATCAATTATCTTACCGAGCACCTGAAAATGCACAAAAAAGATTTTCATTCGCAACGAGGATTGCTTAAAATGGTTGGTCGACGGAGGGGATTATTAAATTACCTTCGCGATAAGTCTCCGGAACGTTACCAGGCTGTAGTTCAGAAACTTGGAATCAGGAAGTAACAAAAAAACACGGGGGTTAAGCCCCCGTGTTTCCAGTTGATACAAGTACAGTAGTTGAGAGGAGTTTTTGATATGTATTCATACGAGATGGATATGCATGGCAGAAAATTAACTATGGAGACCGGAAAACTGGCCAAGCAGGCCAGCGGAGCGGTAATACTTCGCTACGGGGATACAGTTGTTCTGGTTACAGCAACTGCATCTGATGAACCACGCGAAGGAGTAGATTTTTTACCGCTAACAGTAGACTATGAAGAAAGGTTATATGCTGTCGGGCGGATACCCGGTGGTTTTATCAAACGTGAAGGACGCCCAACCGAAAGGGCGATACTGGGCTGCAGGTTAACAGACCGTTCGATCCGTCCCTTGTTTCCGAAAGGTTTTCGAAATTCAGTTCATGTGGTTTCAACAATTCTCTCCATGGATCAGGACTGCCCGCCCGAACCACTTTCAATTATAGGAGCATCGGCAGCGCTTTCCATATCAAAAATTCCTTTTGACGGACCGGTTGGTGCAGTAATTGTAGGGCTTATCGACGGGAAACCGGTTATTAACCCGACCCAGGAAGAAACTGAAAAGAGCGATTTGCATTTAATGCTGGCCGGGACAAAAGAAGCGGTTATGATGGTTGAAGCAGGCGCTCAGGAAATAAGCAAAGAAGATGTCCTGAAATGCATCGAAGCAGGACATGAATTTATTAAAGAGCTGGTAGCAGTTCAGGATAAGATGGTTAATGATGCCGGACAGCCCAAAATGGAAGTAATCACCTATGAAGAGCCTCAGGAGATCGCTGGAAAAATAGTGCCGATTATCCGGGAATCGATAGCAAGTGCCCTGAAAATTTCCGATAAGCAGGAAAGGGAAGAGAAATTGGCTGCTGTTAAGCAGGAACTCCTGGTAGAATATCTTGAGCAGTACCCTGAACACGAATCAGATCTGGGTAAAATATTTGAAAATACCCTTAAAGATACTCTACGGAAAATGATCGTGCATGAATCGCTGAGAGCAGACGGCAGAAACCCGCAGGAGATCAGACCGATTACCTGTGAAACAACACTTTTGCCCAGGACACATGGTTCTGCGATCTTTACCAGGGGACAGACTCAGGTGCTCAATATATGTACCTTGTCTGCGCTGCGCGATATGCAGATGCTGGATGGGCTTGGCATTGAAGAGTCTAAACGATTTATTCATCACTATAACTTTCCACCATACAGCGTAGGTGAAACGGGATTCATGCGCGGACCGGGAAGACGCGAAATCGGTCATGGTGCGCTTGCTGAAAGGGCCCTTGAACCGGTTGTGCCCTCTGAAGATGAGTTTCCCTATACGATTCGACTGGTTTCGGAAGTCTTGGAATCCAATGGTTCGACGTCAATGGCCAGTGTCTGCTCCGGATCATTATCGATGATGGACACGGGAGTACCGCTAAAGCGAGCGGTGGCCGGTATTGCCATGGGATTGATTAAGGAAGATGATGATGTTGTAATTCTTTCTGATATTCAGGGTATCGAGGATTTCCTTGGTGATATGGACTTCAAGGTAGCCGGAACAGAAAAAGGAATCACTGCTATACAGATGGATATCAAAATAAAGGGCATTTCGGGAGAAATACTTGAAAAAGCTCTCCAGCAGGCCGACGAAGGGTACAAGTATATTCTCAGTATTATGAATCAAGCCATTGAAGTTCCCAGACCGGAGCTTTCACCGAATGCCCCGAGGATGCTCAAACTCCAGATTGCAGTGGATAAGATCAGGGATGTTATCGGACCTGGTGGCCGGATGATCAATAAGATAATCGCGGAGACAGGTGTTGATATTGATATTGAACCCGACGGTAGAGTATTTATAGCTGCTGTCGATCCAGAAAACGGTAAGAAGGCTCTGCAGATGATCGAAGCCCTGGTGAGAGATGTTGAAGCGGGAGAAATATATACCGGCAGAGTAACCCGGGTTGAAAAGTACGGAGCATTTGTTGAAGTTCTTCCCGGAAAAGAAGGTTTGCTCCACATTTCGCACCTTGATCATCACCGGGTAGATAAAACTGAAGATGTTGTCAAACTTGGCGATGAGATTGAAGTTAAAGTGCTTGATATTGATGAGAAGGGAAGAATAAATTTATCCCGGAAAGCACTTCTGCCGCGCCCTGAAGGAATGGAACGCGAATCAGGAAACAGAAACCGTCCGCGCCGCAATTAACAGGACCGGTCAGGCAAGGAGAATCTTTTGCAGAAAGCAGTCAAATTATTGATTAAAAGGGCTGAAAACGCTCTCGATATACCGCTTCCCTGCTACATGACCGATGGTTCTTCGGGTATGGATCTTTATGCAGCAGTTGAAAACGTATTAACGGTGGAGCCGAATAGAACTGTTTTGGTTCCAACCGGTATTTTTGCTGCTGTTCCCATGGGGTATGAGCTGCAGGTACGTCCCAGAAGTGGGTTGGCGGTTAAAAATAGTATTGGTATATTAAATTCTCCGGGAACCATCGATTCGGATTATCGCGGAGAAATAAAAATAATTATAATTAATTTAGGTGAAGCCCCCTTTAACATAAAGAGGGGAGACCGGATCGCCCAGATAGTTCTATGCCCCGTAATACGGGCAGAGTTGGAAGAAACTGATGAATTACCATCTACAGAACGTAGCGATGGGGGTTTCGGTCATACAGGTATTAGAAACTGATATAAAATTTGGAGGTTTATTTTGTCAAGACGAAAGAAAAAAAACAATGTAGTTCAGTTGATTCCACTGGGTGGAGTCGGTGAAATTGGAAAGAATATGTTCCTCCTGCAGTACGGCAGGGAATGTATCATGATGGATGCTGGATTAAAATTTCCTGATGAGTCAATGCTCGGTGTGGATATTGTAATACAGGATATTTCATATATTCATGAACAAAATCTAAACATCCTGGGTGTAATACTTACTCACGGGCATGAAGACCATATAGGAGCGCTACCATACATCATTGAAGAGATAGATGCTCCCATATATGGAACCAGGTTAACTCTTGGTCTGTTGGAAGCAAAACTGAGAGAACATCCGGTTAAAAAGATAAGTTTTAATGAAATCAATCCGGATCAGGGAATTGTTTTATCGGAAAACTTTAAACTGGAATTTTTCCGGACCAATCACAGCATACCCGATTCTGTCGGGGTTGCTGTCGAAACACCGGCAGGAATCATCGTTTATACAAGTGATTTCAAGTTTGACCAAACTCCCGTAGATGGCAGAGTAACTGAATACTTTAAGCTAGCCGAATTGGGTCGAAAAGGAGTCCTTGCAGCACTAATCGATTCAACAAATGCCGACCGGCCCGGATATACACTTTCCGAGAAGGCAGTCGGTGAAAGCATAAATGAGATATTCCGCCTATCCCAAAGCAGGATTATTTTGGCTACTTTTGCGTCCAACATACACCGGATACAACAGGTTATCGACGCTGCCGTCCGTTATGATCGAAAGGTCTGTATCGTTGGCCGCAGTATAATAAACTCTTTTGAGATATCAACTGAACTTGGTTATTTGAAAGTGCCTGACGGTGTTGTTGTTGATCTCGATAAACTAAAGGAGATTCCTCCTGAAAAAATGGCTTTGATCACAACCGGGAGTCAGGGTGAGCCTATGTCAGCCCTGACCAGGATATCTCAGTCGGAACATCGGCAGGTCGAAATCCAACCGGGTGATACGGTAATCATTGCAGCCAACCCGATTCCTGGAAATGAGAAACTGGTGGCCCGCACGGTCAATAACCTTTTTCAGCTCAAGGCAGATGTTATTTATCGTCCGATATCCGGTGTGCATGTCTCCGGTCACGGCAGTGAAGAAGAGATCAAACTCATGCTTAATTTACTGCGACCTGAATATGTAATACCGGTTCACGGTGAATACAGACAGCAAGTCTACTGTACAAAAATCAGCCAGAAACTGGGGATATCCGAAGAAAATGTTTTTCTAGCCAAGCCCGGCAATGTGATGGAATTTACCGAAGGAAAGGGTCGCCTGGCCGGGTCTGTAACCTCTGGAAGGGTTTTGGTAGATGGTTTCGGTGTCGGTGATGTTGGTGAGGTTGTAATCCGTGATCGGCAGATGCTGGCTGAAGACGGAATTGTGATCGTTGTGATGGCTTTAGATCCGGTACAGAAAAAAATTCTTGCCGGACCGGAAATTATTACACGCGGTTTTGTTTATGTTCGGGAATCTGAAGACCTGTTGGATGGTGCGAAGGCCAAACTATCAGTTACAATCGACAAATTAAATAAAAACGATCTCCCGGAATGGAATAAAATTAAATCAAAAGTAAGGGATGCAGCATCGTCATATTTCTATGAAAATACCGGGCGGCGTCCGATGATTATGCCAATCATTATCGATATTTCACCGAACGGTGAAAAAAAGTAAAGATAAATTAATAAAATAACGGCTGCAGCGATTCTGCAGCCGTTATTTTATTTTAAGCCAGGAAACTTTTTAGACAAAAACGGGATTGACTGGCGTCTTATTCAGGTATACAGTAAACCTATTACCATGGGGGATTTACTGCTCAGAAGGAGAGATTTCTGTGAACAAAGCTTATAAAGGTATTTATGGTATTAGGGAAGTTGAGAGCACCGCAGCTGAATTGCATAAAGCAACTGAAGAATTTTCGCGATTCAATCAAAAATATAATATGATCTGGCAGCCGGAATGGAACGAAAAATATGCGAAATCCAGCGTTAACCAGATGCTGGTTAACCGCACCAAAAGAGTACAGGCTGGCGAAGAAGGTTATTCCCTGCTTGACTGGGCTTTCCTTGGTGGCGCTGAAGGGACTTTCAGGGGAAGCGACTTTCCGATAAATGTTTTAAATCAGCGGGGAAACAGCTGGCGTCCGCTGGGCCTTGGATTACCGGAAGGGATAGATCGCTGGAAGGCAGAAAATAATTATGCTGCCAGTATTGTTAAGCGTGTAGCCCTGGAATTTGGAGCGGATGTGGTTGGTATCTGCCGTTTGGACAGGCGTTGGGTATACTCCAAGCACTATGATCCAGAAACAAAGCTGAATCATCCGATTGTCTTTTCGGATGAGAACCCTGAATACGCTGATATTAAAAGCCCCAGGGTTCTCGAAAATAAAGTGGCGGTAATTCCTGAAAGTATTCAATACTCTGTAGTAATACTGCAGGAAATGGATTATGACGGTATACGAACAGCCCCTACATCAACCCAGATGGGCACTACCCATTTGCTTTATTCTAAAATTGCATACACTGCAATGAATACAGCTGAGTTTATCCGCAGCCTCGGTTACAACGCCATTCCCAGCGCAAATTGTACAGCTCTTAATGTTCCGCTGGCCATTGATGCAGGGCTTGGGGAACTGGGACGGCACGCCAAATTGATCAATCCTTACCTGGGTACAAGATGCCGGATTTCAAAAGTCTTGACAGACTTGCCGTTGACTGTTGACAGGCCGATTAAATTTGGGATTGAAAGGTTTTGCGCTGACTGTAAGGCCTGTGCGAGAGCATGTCCGGTAAAAGCAATTACTTTTGGTGATATGGAATACGAGCAGGCTGGGGATTTCAGTCATCGCGGTCTTCTACAGTACCCGCTCAAACATGATGTTTGCCGTGCTTTCTGGGCATTCAAAGGGACCAACTGCGGGATCTGCCTCGCTAAATGCCCCTATAACCGACCTACCGGAACTAAACAACGTTTTCTTACATCGCTGGCGGCGATAACACCTATCTTCAACCGATGGCTGGCCAGGAAAGTGCCTCCGGACTTAAAACCGTCCGAATTCTGGCATAAGATGGCGAATTGATCTTGATCATTCAACCGAAACAGTAATTTGATCATTTCTTTGAATGCTGTTAATAAAATCAAGAGGTATCTTTACCTTAATCATTTCAGAAGGGCGCACGATGCGCTCTTTTTTTTCGAAAATAAACTGTTCCCGACAGGACAAACGAATCTTCACATTTTCTGCCGGTTCTTTAACTCGCAGGAATATTTCTAATGTCTGCTCAAGCGGTAAAGAAAGGTATTGTGGAATTACATGTGCTACATTGAAGCCGGGTAATAACCGGGCACTTCCTTTTTTTAATTTTTTCTTTATATAGTCAGCCGCTCCCAAACCGGCTTTGTCGGCAGAACCGGTAACATAATCTACCAGATCGTAAACATGGACAACATTGCCACCGGCATAAATGCCTGGTACACTGGTAGCCATATGTTGGTCAACAAAGGGGCCTCCCGTAAGGGGGTCAAGTTCTACACCTGCTTCCCTGGATAGCTCGTTTTCTGGAATTAAACCAACGGATAGAACTAAAGTATCGCATTCCACATCAAATTCTTTATCCGACAATGGATTTAGATTCTGATCAACAGGAGCGATTGTGACACCTTCAATTCTTTTTTTGCCGTGAATAAAAGTGACGGTATGAGAGAGGTGAAGGGGTATGTTGTAATCATAGAGGCATTGGACAATGTTACGGGTTAATCCTCCGGGACGTGGTGCTATTTCAAACACACCCCTTACCTCTGCACCTTCCAGGGTCAGTCGCCTGGCCATGATCATCCCGATATCTCCCGAGCCAAGAACAACAACCTTTTCGCCGGGAAGCATTCCTTCAATATTGATTAGTCTCTGGACTGTGCCTGCAGTAAAAATTCCGGCTGGTCGGAAACCGGGAATAACAGTCTGAAAACGGCTGCGCTCCCGGCAGCCCATAGCGAGGATTACTGCAGAAGGCTTGATGTCAAGTAGACCTGATTGGTTAACAGCAATGATTCGGCGGTTTTTTTTGAGGCTGAGTACTGCGGTATTACTGACTATTTCGATTTCAGGTTTCTTGATAACCTCATCAATATAGTGTGCCGCATATTCAGGTCCGGTCAGGCTTCTACCTAAACCAAGCGTCCCGAAACCATCATGAACGCACTGGTTTAAAATTCCACCCAGTTCGCGATCACGTTCTATAAGCAGGATCCGGTTGCAACCGGCATTGACAGCAGATAAGGCAGCTGCAAGTCCGGCCGGACCTCCACCGATTACAGCAATATAATCCCGAGAGTTGTTCATCTATTAACTCCTTTTGTCAATCAGGCTTTAATTTGGTGGGGCGCAGAAGCAATTCAGAGCCGGGTCCATCTTTGGAGATATCTTCAAGAGGGAGATGAAGTTCCCTGGCAAGTAAAAGTAAAAGACGCGGAGTACAGAACCCTCCCTGGCAACGACCCATCCCGATCCGGGTTCTACGCTTGATGGCATCAAGTGTCAGGGCAGGAACGGGACGGTGAATGGAGTCAAGCACTTCACCTTCGGTGACCTGCTCGCAACGGCAGACCAGTTGGCCGTAGAGCGGATTTCTTGTAATTAATTCCTTTTTCTTTCTTAAGGGGAGAGATTTGAACCGTAATTGACCTTTTCGTACGGGGTTAAACGACTTATTTTCAATAAGTTCAAATCCTTCCGCGGCAACCAGTTCCAGAACCATCTCAGCAATGGCGGGAGCAGCAGCGAGCCCCGGAGATTGTATGCCGGCAACATTGATTAATCCTTTCATCGAAGCTGATGGCTTAATATGAAATTCTTCCGTATATGTTGCAGCGCGGACTCCTGCAAAGAAGGAGATAATACTTTTTTGGGGGTTGAAGCCCGGTATTACTGAATTGAATTTGTCAATTATACGGTTAATTCCTTCCAAAGTTACTGAGGTATCTTCACGATCGGCTGTTTCTATCGCTGTAGGCCCCCATTCTGGGTTGCCATCGGTTGTGACCATTGAGCCGCCCCCCTTGGTATAAGGGTCCTGACCAATGGCAAGAATTCCGGTAGGGATTTTTGCGTGGTTTTCGAAATCAACCTGATCAAAAAGTATAAGTTCACCTTTTCTGGGATGGATGGTGAATTCGCGCTTTCCAGCCATTTCAGCTACTTTGTCGGCATAGATGCCGGCTGCATTAATACAGAGCCGGGTTGTAAAGCTTCCCCTGTTGGTTACAACCCTGGTTAATTTACCTCTTTCAGCTTTCAAGCCGGTTACTTCTGTATTTAAGAAAAGTTTAACTCCATTTTCTACAGCATTTTCTGCATAGGCTATTGTAAGCTTGTAAGGTGAGGTCATGGCGGTGGAGGGTGCAGTAAAAGCGCCTTTTAGATCGGGAGTAAGAGATGGTTCCAGGTTAAGAGCTTCTTCACGACTCAATATTTCGATCGGTATGTCCAGCGCATCTCCCCGGGCTTTTACCAGATCAAGCAAAAATAGTTCTTCTTCTTTCATGATCAGGGTAATCAGGCTGCTGCGGTAAAAAGGCACGGCAAGTTCTCGACATAAATTTTCATAAAGCATATTCCCGCGTATATTCAATTTGCTTCTCAAGGTGTCAGGCTCCTGGATGATACCGGAATGAACCATACCATTATTCGCCTTGCTTGCTCCACAACAGACATCTGATTCTTTTTCTACAAGTACAATATCTAAGCTAAATTTTGAAAGCTCACGGGCAATAGCAGAACCGATTACTCCTGCGCCGATAACCACTACATCGGCATGGCCGATCAGTCGGTCCTCTCCGGCAGTTCTAATGAACAACTCCGGTACAGTGTCCGCTGCCATAAGATCATTTACAACTGCCGTAACACTTCTTAATGATCCGGCCAGGTGACCGGCCATTACCGCCTGGTCCCAGCGATCAACATTGCCCTCGAGAAAAACAGTACCCTTTGACTCGGAAATCTTCAAATTAAAAGAATCCAGTTTGTTATCGGAAAATAGTTCATGGATTATTTCGACAGTGCTTTTAGTCATGGAAAGCTACACATCCCGGATATATATGCTGCACAAAATTTCGATAAAATAAAGTTAATTCCTTTTTTCTGAACAACCAAATAAAAAAATATTATAGTCAGTTAAATCAAAAACAGAAATATATCGACTGACTGGAAATTATAATTTATATATATCACGAAGTTTGCGAATAGATTATATATGCAGGAACTTACCGGTAAGCGGTCGAAAATATACTTTAATAACAGTGGATCCCGAGTACTATCAACCGTGTTAATCAAAGGAGGGAATAAATTGAAAACGACTTTGAGCGTGATAAAGGCGGATGTGGGAAGCATAGCCGGCCATATACGACCAAGCTCAGCCCTGATAACCACAGTCCGGGAATGTGTTGCAAAAAAACTGGGAGAATTAATCACAGATTTTTTTGTAGGAAGCACGGGAGATGACGTGGCCATATTATTTGCTCACCAGAACGGATCTGGCTGCAGGGAATTACACCAGCTGGCCTGGGATGCATTCATCTGCGGAACCGAAACGGCAAAGGATCAAGGATTATATGGGGCAGGTCAAGACCTGCTGGCTGATGCTTTTTCCGGCAATGTTAAAGGGCTCGGCCCGGCTGTTGCTGAAATGGAGTTTGAAGAACGCAGAGCGGAACCTTTTTTGCTTTTTACAGCAGATAAAACCGATCCGGGCGCTTACAATCTTCCACTCTTCCTCAGTTTCGGTGATCCCATGCACTGCAGTGGTTTAATATTATCTCCGAAAATCAGTGAGGGTTTTAAATTTACGGTTATGGATGTTGAATATACTGAAAAAGACAAGGTTATAGAATTAATGACTCCCGAAGATACATATAACCTGGCCGCCTTACTGAGGGATAATGAAAGATTTGTGATTTCATCTATTCATTCACGGGCAACGGGTGAACAAGCGACTGCAGCCAGCACAACAAGGCTTCATAATATTGCCGGAAAATATACCGGAAAAGACGATCCAGTTTTACTGGTCAGGTGCCAGGGTGATTTTCCTGCTACCGGAGAGATTCTTTCACCATACAGCATCGGGCATTATGTCGCAGGATTCATGCGTGGTAGTCATATCGGACCGATGATGCCTGTAAAAATGGGCAGCAGTATTTCATATTTTGACGGACCTCCGGTTGTCAGTGCACTTGGTTTTTGCGTTCATGAAGGCAAATTAACCGAACCAGTTGATTGTTTTGATCATCCATATTGGGATTTTATCAGGGATAAAGTATCCCGGAAAGCTTTGGAAATAAGAGAACAGGGTTTTTCAGGACCGGCCATGCTGCATTACTCTGAACTTGAATATGGCGGTATAGTTGAAACAATGAAAAATCTTGAAAAACGTTTCTCCTGCTGATGAACTAACGAAAGGGGAATTTTCGTATGCAGGGCTGTCCAGGTCGGGCAGCCCTGCCTGTTGAAAGCCATCAAACAATGGAACAAGGTGACGAAAAATGAATAGCTACAAATTTATAGTTAACCCGATTGCCGGAGGCGGACGGGCAAGATCTTTAATGCCGAAGATCGAAGAAATATTTAAGAAATCGGGCGTTGATTTTGAAATCTACTATACAAAAGGACCCAGAGATGCCATAGAGGCAGCCAGAACTGCAGCGGAAAAGGGATTTAATATAGTTGTTGCCGCCGGTGGAGACGGAACAGTTAACGAGGTACTGAATGGAATAGCTGAAACAGATTCTATTTTAGCCGCAATTCGAGGTGGCAAGGGTAACGATTTTGCCATCGCCGTGAATATGCCCAAAGATATTGATCAGGCCTGTGAAGCATTGCTTAAAGCTGATATCAAATCGATAGACCTGGGAAGAGTATTAGACAGGTATTTTATAAATTCCGTTGGCGTTGGTTTTGATGCCGCGGTTGCCCTGAGGGCTAATCAGGGCGTCAAACCACTTACCGGAGTATCTGCCTACATTTATACTTTTTTTCTCATGTTATTTTCTTACAGGACAATCCGGATGGAAATTGATATGGGTTCGGAAGTACTGAGTATGTCTCCCATGCTGGTTGCGGTGGGAATCGGTCAGAATTATGGAGGTGGGATGAGGATAGTTCCAGATGCTATTCAGGATGATGGTTTATTTGATGTTTGTATCCTGGATGATATGAACCGTTTCACGCTTGGATATCATTTTCCCAAAGTATTCAGCGGTAATCATGTTAAAATGAAACAGGTCCGGATGTACAGGGTTAAAGAGATCACACTTGATATCAACGAATCCCTGCCACTGCATATGGAAGGGGAAATACTCTTTGGAAAACACATGCATTTTACACTGGAACAGAAAAAAATGAAAGTGCTTACCGGAGGAAATCAGTGATGCAGATATGGGAAGCGGCCCTGCTTGGGTTAATACAGGGTTTAACTGAATTTTTACCGGTAAGCAGTTCCGGACACCTGGTCCTTTTCCAGGAGCTGCTCGGTCTTAAAGAACCGGGTGTAACCCTGGAAGTCATCCTCCATTTCGGTACGCTTTTATCGGTTTTCTGGGTATTCAGGCACGATTTCTTAAATTTATTAAAATTCAGGCAGGACAAAAGCCAGGCTAAATTAATGCTTCTTTTAATAATCGGTATCATACCGACCGGTTTGATCGGATTGATCATTAACCGTTACACAGACATACTGTTTCAATCAATTTTACTGGTTGGGATAATGCTTATCGTTACGGGAATAATCCTGAAAATATTAACTTTTTTACCCGCCGGAAGAAATAGTGTCAAAGGTATGCAGTTCAAAGATGCTTTGTGGATAGGAATTTTTCAGGGCTTCGCAGTTATTCCGGGTATATCCAGATCGGGTTCGACAATTATGGCTGCAATCTGGCGTGGACTGGATAGGGACACAGCCGTCCGTTACTCCTTTATGCTTGCTGCTCCGGCAATTCTGGGTGCTACATTACTGGAGATGAGAGAACTGTTGGTAACCGGTATTGAAAGCGTACAGATTTTACATTACAGTATAGGTGGGTTGATTTCCTTTTTATCAGGAGTAGCGGCAATTAAGATATTTATCAACCTGCTGGCGAGACATAAATTTCAATATTTTGCCTACTACTGCTGGATTATTGGTTTGATTGTGATCACCGTTGCAATGTTCGGCAGGAATTGAGAATAAGGTGGTTTATTTCTTTACAAAGACGAACAGGTGTTTTATACTATAGAAAATAAGGTGGTCTTTAAGATTGGCTAAAAAAGGGAGAAAAAAAAAGAAAAAACTGAATAAGGAAATGCGCACGCAGATCAAGGGAGTTTTGCTTCTGGCGCTGGCAGCATTTACTTATGTTGGACTGATAAACACTGCGCAAACCGGCGGAGTAGGGTTGTTCATGAACAGCGCATTACGAACGATTGCCGGCAATGCTGCTGTAATCATTCCTTTTTTTATAGCTGTCCTAGGATTAAGAATGCTTTTACCAGCAGAAAAGCATAACCTTAAAACAAGAATGATCGGAATCCTTGCCCTATTTGTGCTCTATACAGCCTGGGTTCATCTCGATCTGATCGCAACACAAATACCGAATATCAGTGGCAGTGACTGGATCAGGCAGAGTTTCAGATACGGCTTCAGCGGAGAAGGCGGGGGAGTAACCGGTGCTGCAGTTGCTGTATCACTTCGCTATTTACTCGGTATTACCGGTGGAAGGATTTTACTGATAGCTTTGGCAGTTATTTCTGGACTGGTTATCCTTAATATTTCAATCAAACGATTATTAAAAGGACTTATAAATGCAACAGACAAGATATATATGGTAATAAAGTCTATTATTACCAGTCTGCTGAGGGGTATGAGAAAACTATTACGTGGTTCAAAGAGTAGGAGGGAGAAGGCTGCTCTGCAGAAAAGAGCAGCTTTGAATGAACAAGCCGGAAATGCTCTGATCCAGGGGGGCAGTGAAGCAAATGGAGCCGTGCGGGCAGATAGCGCTGAAACTGCGGCAAATGCCAGGATGGAACAGATCACAGTCAGTGGTTACCAGAGCGAACGTCAGCTGGAGATGGCCAGGCATACAGAACAGGTTGGAGAAAAGGAAGATTTACCGGAAAAGGTTGTCCGTTCCGGAAAGTTAAAAACTGATTACAAGTTTCCTCCAATTGACCTTCTGTCGCTACCCACTGTAAATGGAGAAAAGCATTACCTGAAAAGCAGCAAAGATAGAGCCAGGCTGCTTGAAAATACACTGCTAAGCTTTGGTGTCAGAGCCAAAGTGATCCATGTTCAATCAGGGCCGACGGTAACCAGGTTTGAGGTTCAGCCGGAAGCAGGGGTAAAGGTAAGTAAAATAATCAGCCTTTCCGATGATCTGGCATTAAATCTGGCTGCACCACTGGTTAGAATTGAAGCTCCAATACCGGGCAAGGCAGCGCTGGGCATCGAAGTGCCAAACAAGGTTATTTCACTGGTATATGCCCGGGAAGTCATAGAGGAAAGCGCTTTTAAGGCCAGCCCTTCACCATTGACAATCGGTTTAGGAAAAGATATAACCGGGATTCCGGTAATATCCGACCTGACAAAAATGCCTCACCTCTTAATTGCCGGTTCAACTGGAGCGGGGAAAAGTGTCTGCCTGAATACATTGATTATGAGTATACTTTATAAAGCAGGGCCGGATCATGTCCGCTTCATGATGATCGATCCCAAAGTTGTCGAGTTAAGTGTTTACAATGGCATACCACATCTTCTAATGCCGGTTTTAACGGACCCAAGAAAGGCTTCTCTTGCTCTAAGAAACATGGTCAGAGAAATGGGGAGACGCTACGATCTATTTGCCAAGCTGGGAGTCAGGGATATCGGGGCTTATAATGAGCTTTCGGCCGAAGAAGAAGATCTGGAACAGCTGCCCTTTATTGTTGTAATAATTGATGAACTGGCTGACCTGATGCTTGTTTCACCGGGAGAGGTTGAGGATGCTATAGCACGACTGGCCCAGATGTCCAGAGCATCCGGGATACATTTGGTTGTGGCCACACAAAGGCCTTCAGTTGATGTTTTAACCGGTATTATCAAGGCAAATATAACTTCCAGAATCGCCTTTACTGTTTCTTCACAGTTTGATTCCAGAACAATTTTGGATATGGCTGGTGCTGAAAAATTGTTAGGACGCGGAGACATGTTGTTCTATCCGGTAGGTGCAGTTAAACCTTTCAGGGTTCAGGGTGCATATGTAAGTGAAGCTGAGGTTAAAAGAATTACAGATTTTATCAAGGAGCAGGGATTAGTCGATTACGAGGAAGGCAGTGCATTTATGGAACCTGCAGAAGAAACTGAAGATGATGAAATGGATGCATTGTTTGCAGAAGCGGTAGATCTGGTTGTCCGCACGGGGCAGGCTTCGATTTCTCTTCTTCAGAGAAGATTCAGGATTGGATATACAAGAGCAGCCCGATTAATTGATGATCTCGAACGAAGAGGAGTTGTCGGTCCCTTTGAAGGTAGTAAGCCAAGAGAGGTACTGATAACTCAGGATCAGGCGTCAATAATATGCGAGGATTTTAAGAATAAAAACGAATAGAGGGAATAATGGACCTCAGGGAAAAAGCAGATCAAATAATAACGAAAAATAGCCGACTAAAAAAACGTAAAATTCGAAAATTAGCTGCACTATCACTCGGTTGCACAAAGAACAGGATAGATACTGAAGAGATACTGGGACATCTTTCCGGAAAAGGTTATATACTTACTGATGACAGGCAGTCAGCAGATATAATTATTATCAACACCTGCAGTTTTATTGAAGATGCACAGCAAGAGTCTGTTAATACGCTGATTGGCATAGCAGAAGAAGTGAAAAATGAAAAAAATCCAATCGTTATAGCAGCCGGTTGTCTGGTTGAAATATTCGGAATTGATATATTAAAAAAAATACCGGAAATCGATGGGGCAATCGGGGTTCACAGCTATTCAAAGCTTGATTTATTGATCAGGATGATCGAAGCAGGTATTCGGACAGCCGTGAAATTGAAGCCTGCTAATTCATATTGTTCCTTTGCCCCCCGAGCATTGACTACACCTGTTCACAGTGCCTTTGTAAAAATCTCAGAGGGGTGCAGCAACTACTGTAATTACTGCCTTATTCCAACTATCCGGGGTCCTCAGCGTAGCAAATCAGCTTCAGAAATTGTCGAGGAGATAAAAAACTTATTAAGTTTTGGATCACGCGAGATTAATCTAATTGCCCAGGACACGACAGCATATGCCAGCGAAGGTCTGGATCTACCAGGTTTAGTTAAGAAGATAATGGATATTGATCAAGAATTCTGGCTGCGTATAATGTATGCATATCCTTCAAGAATTGATCATAAACTGATTGAACTTATAGCATCTGAAAAGAGAATATGTCGATATATTGATTTACCCATTCAACATGCGTCCAGCAAGGTATTGAAACTTATGGGGCGCTCTTACGATCGGGAAACTCTCTGTAAGCTGATTAACCGGCTGAAGGAGAAAATACCCGGGATATCACTTAGAACTACCTGTATGGTCGGCTTTCCCGGCGAGAATCTCCGGGATTTCAGGGAACTGCTTTCTTTTTTGGAACTTTACCCATTCAACAATCTGGGCGCTTTTACCTATTCTGTGCAAAAAGGCACTACCGCCTATGAAATGACCGGCCAGGTTCCCTTACGCGTGTCGAAAAAAAGATTGGAGCGCCTGATGGCAAAACAACAAGATATATCATTTAAAATCAATCAAAATCAGATAGGTAAAAAAATGACAATCCTGGTTGACAGACCTTTAACCGGTAATAAAGACTGGTATGCAGGTAGGACTGAAATGCAGGCTCCGGAAGTTGACGGAATAACATATTTTCGATACCAGGGAAAACTTGAAGCGGGGACATGGATCCGGGCTGAAATAGCCGCAGCTTCATCTTATAATTTGCTTGCTGTTAATCCAATGATCATTGATAGCCCTTTCCTTGATGTTTAGAGGTGAATGAGAATGAGAGCAGATATAATTTGTGTAGGCAATGAAATTTTGACCGGACTTATAGAAAACACCAATGCAGGGTTTTTATCACGTCGTTTGTGGTCAATCGGTATTTCAGTCCGCGAAAGCTGTGTTGTAGCTGATAATATGGAAGCGATCAGCAGTGCCCTGAAGAGAGCACTTGAATCCAGTGAAGTAATAGTAATTACCGGTGGACTGGGGCCAACCGATGATGATCTGACCAGAGAGGCTGTCGCGGAAACACTTAAATTGAGTATGCATCTGGATAAAAAATGGCTAGCAAGGTTGGAAAAATTCTTTCAGGATCGTAAGTTTAAAATGACGGAAAATAATCGTAAACAGGCGATGGTTCTCGATGGTAGCAGGCTGCTTGAAAATTCGAGAGGGACTGCTCCCGGATTACTTCTGGAATACGATAATGGAAAGATGATCGTGTTACTTCCCGGTCCTCCAACAGAGCTTCAGATCATGTTCGATCATTATGTAATACCGGAACTTGTAAAACGTAATTGCGGAAATGTGGAAAAAGTAAAAACACTTAAATGCGCCGGTATAGGCGAATCAATGCTGGAGGAAATAATTAAGGCTGCCGGATCAGAAAAGCTTTCAGACATATCATATGTAGCCAGGGGGTATGAGGTTAATCTTCAGATTAAAGGAAAAGGGCTTCCTGAAATTGCAAATGTTTCGATAGCGGAGGTTGAATCTCAGTTAAGAGAGGTGCTTGGCAATTACATTTATGGTTGCGATGATGATACTCTGGTTGGGACGGTTGCAAAATTATTAACTGATCAAAATATGACTGTTTCTACCGCAGAATCATGCAGCGGAGGACTACTTGCTGATATGTTGACTGATATTCCCGGCAGTTCAAAATACTTCAAAGGCGGCCTGGTTGTATATTCAGCAGAAGCAAAAATAAATCTACTTGGCCTTGATCGTACAGACCTGGAAATTAACGGTGAAGTCAGTGAGCAAACCGCCTATAAGATGGCGTCAGCGGTAAGAAATAAATTTAATACAGACTTTGGCATCGGTATTACAGGGTTGGCCGGCCCGGAGAGCGATTCAACAAATAAACCGGTGGGCCTGGTTTATGTGGCTATTGATTCACCTGGCGGTTGCAGTTGCCAAGAGTTGAATCTTCCTGGTGCAAGAAGGGGAATCAAGGAGAGGGCTGTCCAATTATCGATAGATTTATTGCGGAGAAGTTTGCTCAGGGAAGTGAATATAAATGAATAGTCCGGGGAATGGAGTGCTTCGATTATTTATTGCTGTTGATTTATCGGATAAGCAGAAACACGAAGTGCTCAATATGCAGCACAGGGCTTCAGAATACCTGGAAGGAATCAAATGGGTAAAACCGGAAGGGATGCACCTGACGTTAAAGTTTATAGGTGAAACTGAAGAACACAAGATAACAGAGATTAAAAGCGCTATGGACAAGGCATTCATGAATTATGAGCCTATTGAGACTGTATTTGGAGGCTGTGGAGTTTTTCCGAATTTATCGAGGGCGAGGATCTTTTGGGTGGATGTAAGCAGAGGAAAGGAAGCTTTAAACAGGCTGGCCTCCAGTATCGATTCAGAGTTAATCCTGTATGGTTTTGAACCGGAAAAAAGAGATTACCGACCGCATCTGACTATCGGAAGGGCAAGATATCCCCTGCCAGATAAATTGGTAAAAATATTTCTGGAGCAGGAAGAATATTTTGAATCTCCGCCAAATAATATTTGTGAGGTTATTTTGTATCAAAGCAGATTAACTAAGCATGGTGCGGTATATAACAGGTTATATTCAAGCCAACTGGGCGAATAATTAAATTTCTCTTTAATATGAAACAATGATTATGTATCTTGTAAATAAGGGCAGGAAATAGCGAATTTTGAAAGAAATTATCAGTAAAAGAACCCTTATAAAGGAGGTAAAATCATTTGGAAAAGGAAAAAGCACTGGAAGCAGCCCTGGTTCAGATTGAAAAGCAGTTTGGCAAGGGTTCGGTTATGAAACTTGGGCAGGATGCGAGACAGGATATTGGAATAATTCCAACCGGAAGCCTATCACTGGATGTTGCCCTTGGAGTAGGAGGTATGCCCAGAGGTAGGGTGATCGAGATATTTGGACCGGAATCATCAGGAAAAACTACTGTAGCGCTCCATGTAATTGCCGAAGCTCAGAAATTGGGCGGATATGCTGCATTTATCGATGCCGAACATGCACTGGACCCCCAATATGCGACAAATCTCGGTGTAAATCTGGATGAATTACTTGTATCACAGCCTGATACAGGAGAGCAAGCCCTTGAAATTGCGGAAGCTCTTGTGCGCAGTGGAGCAATTGACATCCTGGTTATTGACTCGGTTGCGGCATTGGTGCCGAGAGCAGAAATAGAAGGGGAAATGGGTGATGCGCATGTGGGGCTGCAGGCAAGATTGATGTCGCAGGCACTGCGTAAGCTTTCCGGCGTAATCAGCAAATCGAGAACCTGTGCAGTATTTATCAATCAGATCAGAGAAAAAGTAGGGGTAATGTTCGGTAACCCGGAAGTTACACCCGGAGGTAGGGCATTAAAGTTTTATTCATCAGTCCGTCTGGATGTCAGGAGGATAGAATCTTTAAAGATCGGCTCTGATCAGATAATTGGCAACAGAACACGGGTTAAAGTGGTAAAGAATAAGGTTGCCCCGCCGTTTAAAATAGCCGAATTCGATATACTCTATGGCACGGGAATTTCTGCAGAAGGCTCTATTATAGATCTCGGTCTTGAACATAATGTAATTACTAAAAGCGGTGCGTGGTATTCATACGGCGAAGAAAGACTGGGTCAGGGGAAAGAAAATGTCAGGGATTACCTGAAAGAGAATACATCAATTAGGAAAGAAATAGAGCAGAAAGTCAGGGAACTTGCCGGATTGCCGGTTACTATTGCTGAAAGTAATGGAAAAGATAATAATGACGTAAAACAACCTGATAAGGATTAATACCGGAGTTGACTGCATTGGAAGATCAGGTAATATTTAAAAAGGCTCTTAACCAGGTTTTACGGTATCTTACATATCGAGCACGAAGCAGAAAAGAAGTTGTAGACTACCTGAAGAAAAAAGGTTATTCTGCTGTCCTGATTGAGAAAACTGTTAAAAAGATAGAAGAATTCGGATATATTGATGATGATAAATTTACCAGGGAATTTATAAATTACCGAAAATCAAAAGGACAGGGAATTAATCGCGTTCGATATGAATTAAAACAAAAAGGCATTGACAGATATCTGTTAGAGGAAAAAATTGAAGAGATGTTTGATTACGAAGAAGACCTGGCAAGAGCAAAAGAGCTTCTTGATAGAAGAAGAAATACAACCGGTAGAGAAGAAGATCGGGAAAGCAGTTTCAGTAAAGAAGTATCTTTTTTGAAGAGGCGTGGATTTCAGGATGGAGTTATTCTTGACGCAGTAAAGTATAAAAATTATTAGCAGTAATCTTTCCTTGACATAAAATTATGTAAAGGCTAAAATTGTAAATGTAGAATTAATTCTTGAACGGTAGTTCAGTTCATGACTGATAAGAGAAAGCCTGGTGCGTAACGCACTGAGGATAGATAACAAAAGCATAAGATAACAAAGGTTAAGGGATAGTTGTACCCTTTTCCAAAACTTTCTCTTTTAAGCTGTGTCCTGGACACAGCTTATATTTTTATTGATTACTATATCATAACCATACTAAGAAATGGGGGTGACCGAAATGCAGGAAAGTATATTAATGAGTTTAGCCGCCCTGGTTATCGGTATTGCAGGCGGTTATTTTATCAGAAAACTGATTGCAGAAGCAAAGATATCTTCTGCTGAGTCAGCTGCCAAGAAAATAGTTGAAGAAGCTGATGAAAAAGCAAACGCTCTGAAAAGAGAAAAAGAACTGGAAGCAAAAGAAGAAGCTCACCGACTGCGCAATGAAATTGAAAAAGAAAGTAAAGAAAGACGTGCAGAGCTACAGCGTCTTGAAAGACGTTTATTGCAGAAAGAAGAGGGTCTTGATCGAAAAATTTCCAACATGGAGAGAAAAGAAGAGGAACTCCGGACAAAAGAAGAAGAAAACAATACTGTTCGTGTTCAACTTGAAGAGATACACCAGAAACAGCTTGCTGAGTTGGAGCGAGTATCCGGAATGACCTCGGAAGATGCTAAAGAACTTTTAATGCAGCGGGTAAAGGAAGAAATAGAACACGAGTTACTAATGATGGTCAGGGATCTTGAAAATCAGGCAAAAGCTGAAGGAGATAAAAAGGCAAGAGAAATTGTCACTCTGGCTATTCAAAGATGCGCAGCCGACCATGTATCTGAATCAACGGTATCGGTTGTATCTCTGCCCAATGATGAAATGAAAGGACGCATTATCGGCAGGGAAGGGAGGAATATCAGGGCTCTTGAAACCCTCACCGGCATAGACTTAATTATTGATGATACCCCGGAAGCAGTAATTATTTCCGGATTTGACCCGATCCGACGCGAGGTGGCCCGCCTATCTCTTGAAAAACTGGTCAGCGATGGACGTATACATCCCGCCAGAATAGAAGAGATCGTTGAAAAAACCCGCAAAGAAGTTGATGCCCAGATTAAGGAAGAGGGTGAAAGAGCGACCTTTGAAACAAGGGTTCACGGACTTCATCCTGAAATAGTTAATCTGCTGGGGAAACTTCGTTTCAGGACCAGTTATGGGCAAAATGTCCTGCAGCATTCTATTGAAGTAGCCCATTTAGCTGGTATAATGGCAGCTGAACTGGGGCTTGATGTAACATTTGCGAAACGAGCTGGACTGCTGCATGATATCGGTAAAGCCATAGACCATGAAACAGAAGGATCCCACGTCTTTATCGGTGCCGAACTGGCCAAGAAATATAAAGAATCTCCGGGCATAATCAATGCTATTGCTGCACACCATGGTGATACAGATTTTCATACACTGGAGGCTGTTCTAATTCAGTCAGCTGATGCAATATCAGCTGTTCGTCCAGGTGCGCGTAGAGAAACGCTGGAGGCTTATATCAAAAGGCTTGAAAATCTTGAAAATATTGCAGATTCATTTGATGGTGTAGAAAAAGCATATGCCATTCACGCCGGCCGTGAGATCAGAATAATGGTCAAGCCGGACCGGATCGATGATTACAAGTCTATCCAGGTGGCTCGTGATATTGTTAAGAAAATAGAAAGTGAACTTGAATATCCCGGACAGATTAAGGTAACCGTAATCCGCGAAACAAGAGCAGTCGATTACGCCAAGTAAGCTGCGTTGAATTAAAGTAAAAAGATTCGGCACTGGAGCTTAAACAGGAAGATTCTAATTGCAGTAAGCTTTCAGTGCCGATTATATATATTGCCCTTTTAAAGGAGAAGGATATGCGTATTCTATTTATCGGGGATATTGTTGGTAAACCTGCAAGAAATTATTTAGCAAATCACCTACAAAAGATTATATCGAAAAATGAGATTGATCTGGTTATTGCCAATGGTGAAAATGCTGCCGGCGGAGCTGGAATAACAGAAAAAGTATATGCTGAATTGATTGATATGGGAATAGATCTGATTACAGGAGGTAACCACACCTGGGATAGAAAAGATATATACAATATCTTGGAGCGTGAAGAAGGTCTCATCCGCCCGGCTAATTTACCAACTAATACAACACCCGGCCGTGGTGCAGCAGTATTAATAAAAGAGAACGTAAAAATAGGCGTTATAAATTTGATCGGTCGTGTTTTCATGAACCCTGCAGATTGCCCCTTCAGGGCTGCAGAACGTGAGATTAAGAATCTGAAGAAAGAAACCAATCTAATAATAGTAGACTTTCATGCAGAGGCGACCTCGGAAAAGCAGGCAATGGGTTGGTACCTTGATGGAAAAGTAAGCGCGGTGCTCGGTACTCACAGCCATGTTCAAACCGCGGATTGCAGAATCCTAAACCGGGGAACTGCGTTTATATCAGATGTCGGTATGGTCGGTAAATATGATTCAATCCTGGGTGTAGATATAGAAGGAGCGCTGCAGAGGTTCATTACAAGGTTACCTCATAAGCTGGAGATTTCCGAAGGCAAGGTTTTGTTTAATGCAGTTATTATCGATCTGGATATAGGTTCCGGAAAAGCGCTGGAAATAAAACCTATCTCTGAAATATTTTAAAGTATATCGAATTATTCATATAATTCTGGCAGGACTTTTATTTATTAGGCCGAATATTGTATGTAAATCCGCAAGGGAGGAACATTACAATGGAAGTATTAAAAGTCTCAGCAAAGTCTAATCCTAATTCCGTAGCAGGTGCTCTGGCTGGAGTGCTTAGGGAAAGAGGAGGCGCAGAAATTCAAACTATAGGAGCGGGGGCTCTTAACCAGGCAGTCAAAGCGGTTGCCATAGCAAGAGGATTTGTCGCTCCAGGAGGCATCGACTTAATATGCATCCCGGCCTTTACGGATATTGAGATTGATGGCGAAGAACGAACAGCGATTAAATTAATTATCGAACCTCGCTAGGCTCAATCGACAAGAAAAATTAAGCGATTGAAACACCCTCCTGTTTTATACTTCGGGAGGGTTTTTTCTATGAGATTATTTTATTTGATTTAAAAATATTATTAATATATAGGATCAGGTGAAGATGCATAATACTAATAAAACTATTGATCTGCATATGCACAGCAATTATTCTGATGGATTATTTACACCTACCGAGTTGATTACAATTGTTGCTAAATCTGGAATAAAGGCTGTCGCATTAACTGATCACGATTCAATTGAGGGACTAAAAGAAGCAGCTGAAGCTGTATCAGCAGCAAAGATTGAATTTGTGCCCGGAGTAGAAATAAGCGTTATTGAAAATGATACTGAAATTCACTTATTGGGTTACTATCCGGAAAAGTTAAAGATCCTTAATGATGCACTGGTTTTATTGAGAGAAGAAAGACTAAGAAGGATGGATATAATTATCGAGCGTCTCCAAAAGATGAAATTCAATTTATCTAAAGGCGATATAGAAAGGGAAGCCGGAGCGGCTGCTCCAGGCCGGCTGCACCTGGCCCGGGTTATGCTAAATAAAAGATATGTCCAGAACCTAGAAGAGGCTTTTTCCTTATATTTGGGATGGAACAGACCGGCCTACTATGAGCGTAAAACTTTAAGCACAGCTGAAACAATGAGTTTACTGAAGGAATCCGGAGCAGTCAAAGTTATTGCCCATCCTGGAGAAAAGTGCATTGACCGTATAAAATATTTGATAAAATTGGGATTAGACGGTATCGAAGTATACCATCCGGATCACGGCAGGTCGATGATTCAATATTATTCTAAAGTTGCTGCTGCTAACAACCTGATTATAACCGGTGGTTCTGATTTTCACGGTGAGTCAAGAGATAAGCCGGCCTATCCAAAGCATTTCGCGATCGATTATGAATTTTACCGAAAGCTTAAAGAAGCGGCAGGTAAATAAAGGATTGCTCTTTTCATCAACAGGAGAAAATGCTAAAATCAGTTATATGCTCTAATGGAGGGACAGCGAGATATATGGAAAAATTAAATTTTGCAATGCAGGTAATGGTTGTTGGATTTATGGTTGTCATGGTTATACTTTTTCTGCTCTATGGAATTCTCTCCATGTTCAGCAAGGTCTTTAACCAACAAGGCAAAAGTAAACCAGAGCGTGTGGTTTCAGGCGGAGATATATCTGCACAGTTGTTAAAAAACGTCGGCGATGACGAAGGCAGACGTGTTGCTGCCATTATTGGTGCTGTGTACCAGTATCTGCAATATGATAAAGCTTTGAAATTTAAAAAACCGATAACAGTTGCGGTTAAGTCCGGCTGGTCAGGTTCCACTACGAGCTGGAAAATAAATGGACGAAAAGAGTTGATGGATAGCAACCTGATGATTGATCAGATGAGGAGGAGTAAGAAACGTGAAAAAATTTAAGGTAACAGTTGATGGTCATACTTATTTAGTAGAGGTTGAGGAAACGGAAGTTACAGCTGAACAGAAAACTGTAGGAACTTCCGAAGAGGAGATTGCTGCAAAACCAGTTGTAACTCCAGCACCGATGATCGAGAAAGAAAACCCGGTTTCTGAAAGTAAGGAAAAAGATCTCCTACAGCCGGCAGCCGGGAATGGATTGGAGGTAAAAGCTCCCATGCCCGGTTCCGTACTTGATGTTCCGGTGCAGGTTGGTGATAAAGTCAGTGAAGGTGACATTCTTTTGATTCTGGAAGCGATGAAAATGGAAAATGAACTTACAGCTCCACAGAATGGTACGGTTTCAGCTGTGCTGGTCAAAAAAGGCGACACAGTAAACAGCGGAGACCCCTTGATTATGCTTTCTTAGTAATCTTATCATGATTGATCGAAAGGGGTTGAGCTGTTATGATTGATCTTCTTATTGAATTTTTATCAACAACCGGTTTTTTAAATATCCAGATTAACGACGTAATTATGATTATTATCGCCGGTATACTTCTGTACCTTGGGATAGTAAAGAAATATGAACCATTGCTATTGGTCCCGATCAGTTTCGGTATTTTGTTGGTTAATTTACCTCTTGGAAACCTGATGGCACCTGCTGTTGATCAGCAGTTAGGTGGCCTGCTATACTATCTTTCACTGGGGCTGGAACTAGGAATATATCCACCATTGATATTTCTCGGTGTGGGAGCACTTACAGATTTTGGACCTTTGATTGCCAACCCGATTACCTTGCTCCTGGGCGCTGCTGCTCAATTTGGTATATTTTTAACTTTTGTCGGAGCTTTCTACCTGGGGTTTACGGCTCAACAGGCCGGAGCAATCGGGATTATCGGTGGTGCAGATGGACCAACAGCCATATTCATAGCTACCCGTCTGGCCCCTGAATTATTAGGCTCAATTGCCATTGCCGCATATTCTTATATGGCGTTGGTTCCGGTTATTCAACCACCAATAATGCGCATGCTGACCAGTAAAAAAGAGCGACAGATAGTCATGAAACAACTGCGACCGGTATCAAAAACTGAGAAGATCATGTTTCCTATCATCGTTATTATCATTACCGGTTTGTTATTGCCTGCAGCTCTACCACTTCTCGGCATGCTGATGTTTGGAAACCTACTCAGGGAATCCGGAGTTACTGAACGTTTGAGCAAGGCGGCTCAAAATGAACTAAACAACATTGTTGTAATATTTTTGGGACTGACCGTCGGGGCAAAAGCAACTGCAGCTTATTTTTTGACTCCTGATACAATCAAAATCATCTTGCTTGGGTTGGTAGCCTTTGCTTTCGGGACTGCAGCAGGGGTTTTGATGGGAAAACTTTTAAATGTGATTACAAAGGGTAATATAAATCCCTTAATCGGTTCGGCAGGCGTTTCTGCAGTTCCGATGGCAGCAAGGGTATCACAGACAGTTGGAAAACGGGAAAATCCGAATAATTATTTACTAATGCATGCTATGGGTCCAAATGTAGCCGGTGTAATTGGCTCAGCAGTGGCCGCCGGTATATTACTTTCAATCCTGAATTAAAAATATTATATTAGCGAGGTGTTATAGTGCCAGAAGTGAGGGTAAGATTTGCTCCGAGCCCAACCGGTGAACTGCATATCGGTGGAGCCCGGACTGCGTTGTTTAATTTGTTATTCGTCCGAAAAGAAAAAGGTACTTTTGTGCTGCGCATAGATGATACCGATACGGAGAGATCCCGTAATGAGTATATTGATAAACTGATCGAATCGATGTCGTGGCTTGGACTTAACTGGGACGAAGGTCCCTATTACCAGTCACAAAGGTTGAAAGAATATCAGAAAGAAGCAAACAGACTGCTAGTAGAAGGTAAAGCTTATCAATGCTACTGTAGTGTGGAAGAATTGGCTGCCGGAAGAGAGGAAGCCAGAAAGGAAAACAAGACATATCTCTATCCGGGAATCTGTAGAAATCTTACTCAGGACAGGATAGATGTCTTTGAAAAAGAAGGTCGAAAACCGGTTATCAGGCTGATCACTCCGGATTTCGGTTCAACCGTTGTTCACGATGAGATCAGAGGAGAAGTAAGTTTCGAAAATGAACACCTGGATGATTTTATAATTGTTAAATCAAACGGTCAGCCTACTTACAATTTTGCCAGCGTGGTAGATGATATGCAGATGAAGATCAGCCATATTATCAGGGCTGAAGAACATCTGTCAAATACACCTCGCCAGCAGTTATGTTTTAACGCTCTGGGGTATTCGAAGCCGCGATTTGCCCATGTTCCGATGATTCTGGCCCCGGACCGCAGCAAACTGAGTAAAAGGCACGGAGCTACCTCGGTTGAGGAATTTAGAAATGAAGGATATCTACCGGAAGCGTTAATTAATTATATGGTACTACTCGGCTGGTCTCCGGGAAATGATGAAGAGATATTAAGCCTGGATTCTATGATTGATAAATTTTCCCTTAAAAAGGTCAATAAAACAGCTGCTATTTATGATATTAATAAATTGGGTTGGATGAACAGTCACTATCTAAGGGAATATAATCTAGAACGATTATATGAGGCTGCTGTTCCTTTCTTTAAACGAAAAGGATTGGTTAAAGAACCGGTTGAAGAATTTCAAAAAGCATTTATTAAGAGAGTAATTAATGCCGTTCGTGAAAGGGCAAAAACGCTTATTGAACTGGCTGATCTTTCTGTTTATTTCTTTGAAAGTAATTTTTCCTATGATGAGAAAGGTTTGAAAAAGCATTTCTTGAAAGAAGGTTCAGCAGAGTTTCTGCAAAAGACAGCGGAGGTCTTGAAAGCGCTTCCAGAGTTTAACCATGAATCGGCAGAGAATTGCATAAACCTTCTTGCAGAAAATCTTGAGGTTTCAAAAGGCTGTCTGATACCGCTAGCCCGCCTAGCCCTGACAGGAGTTATGGGCGGACCGGGATTATTTGAAATTATGATCCTGCTGGGAAAAGAAGAAACGGCAGCAAGATTGGAAAGAGCCGCTGAATATATCGAGAAGGAATTAAGATAGGTTATTTATCTTTTTTATTTTCCTCTTTTTCTTTTTCCTTCCGAAGATAACCGCTTTTAACAAATATTAACAACAGAAAAAAGACTGCAATTAGGATGATCCCGGTTATAAGCTGCTGCATAACAGGTCGCTCGCTCCTTATCTTAGAATTAAAGCCCACTGCTGAACAGAGCAGGGGGCTTTTTAATAACTGGCTGCGGGACAGGGGATCGAACCCCGGCTTGATGATCCAGAGTCATCCGTGCTACCGCTACACCATCCCGCAACGCGCAACATTAATTATACCGAAATATAAAAATGTTCGCAAGCAGAAGTTGTTTGAGATTATAACTTCATCACCTGTAGCCCCGGAAGCGATAGTTCTTCCATATCCGTTCAATTTCAAGTTCATAATTGAGATAGTGCCTTCGGGGTGCCGTCTTTCCCGAATCTATATGATCCTGGTAAACTTCAAGCATTCGTTCTGCACAGCTGGCAGAAGATATGTGTGTTACATTTTTTAAAGCATTATTACTCATCTTTTCATGCAGTGCCTGGTCTTTCAATATATCCAGTATGGCCTGGGTAAATGAGGGGAGGGTAGGATCTGTTAAAAGTCCATCATCGCCGTGTATGACCATTTCGGCCGGGCCAAAAGCGCGAATGGCTATAACCGGCAACCCGGTTGCTTTTGCTTCACCGATAACCAGTCCCTGTGTTTCCGTTACGGACGGAAATACAAAAAGGTCAGCGCTGGCATAGCAATGAATTATTTTATGGCGGGGCAGCATGCCGGTGAAAGTTAATTTGTCTTGAATGCCCAACTTTACCGCCTGTTTATGCAGATAATGCTCCAGTGGACCCTGACCAACCAATACAAGTCTTGTCTCAGGGATTGCGGAATTGACTTCACTGAATGCTTTAAGCAAAAAGGTTACATTCTTTTCTTTGCCTAGTCGGCCGACAAAGAGCAAAACTTTTTCATCCTGACGAACACCATAGTTTTCTACCAGCCAGTTCGGATTAAGATTGCGAAACTCTTCAAGGTCGACTCCGGTTGGGATTGCAATTACAGGAGATTTAACACCGATTCTTTCAAGATAGTTAACTACCATCTGGGACGGTGCTATAACAGTGTTGCAGCGGTTACAGAAGTCGCGGGCGATTGTTTGTACAACCTGTTTGGAAGATTTGCCAACCAGGGGTAAATAATGAACGTATTGTTCATAAAGCGTATGAAAGGTGAAGAGAAGCGGTAATTTATACCTTCGAGCTGCACGGGCACCAAGGCTGCCCATTAAAAATGGGGAGTGAACATGGATTAAGTCGAGCCCCAACTTCTTGATCGTTGGTCCGAGCTGTACGGAAATAGGAATCGGCAGCCAGAATTCCGGCATAGTCGGAGCAGGAACCGATATGAAACGGAAAACCCCTTCTTCTTTAGGTGGGTGAAGAAGTGGGTAATCAGGGCCAAAAATATATACCTTGTGACCGCGACTGGTAAATTCGCGGGTGAACAGCTCTATCGATCTTACCACACCACTGGTATATGGTCTGAAACTATCGGTAAAAATGCCTATCTTCAAGCTAGTTACCTCCGGAAGCTTCGTTAAATAGCATTTCGGAAATATCCATAGCTCGTACTTTATCTTCCAGATGGCCGTATCTTTCAACTACTTCATTCGAAAAATCGTAGATACTTTTTAAGCGGTTTACCCGTGATTCGCTGAGGTTATAGTCTTCGGGTGAACTTTCGAACACCGCTGAAAGGGGGAGGACCCGATGACGCCAGTCACGGTGAACCCAGGTTATTTCGTAATCAACATCACTTATCCAGGTTTGACCGGTATCAAAACTTTTACTTAGCTCAATGTTTAAAAGTAGTCCAAACTCATTATAAATCGTGTTATAACCGTCGTTTTCACCCTGGTTTGAAATGAAATTGCCCTGGGAGTAGATGACAAAAGTTGCTCTTTCCGATCCATCGGCGTTAGGGTTGAAAAACCATTCCGCCGGTTGAATAAACTTGGGATGGCCTCCAATGATCAAGTCTGCGCCGGCAGCAGCAAGATCGGCAGCAACTTCGCGTAATCGCTGGGGTTGGGGTTCATGAGCGTGTTCTGCAGCGCCCCAGTGAGTGAACACAGCAATAAAGTCTGCTCCGTAAAGACGCGCTTTTTCAATATCATCAATAACGGGAGTTATATCGGAAAAATCGCGGACAAAATTAAGGCAGTATTCATAGCCCTCAGGAATCGGTATCTCGTTTGTGCTGTAGGTATATCCGATAAAGGCTACTTTTATGCCGTCATGCTCCAGGATGACCGGTTCATCTCGTTCTTCCTGGCTTTTATAAGCGCCAAATGTTTTGGCTCCGAGGCTGTGAACATGATCGAGGGTGATCATTAATCCTTCTACTCCACGATCCATGCCATGGTTATTGGCAAAGGTAAAAATATTAACTCCTGCATCGACTAGGGCTTCTGATAGTTCATTCGGAGCATTAAATTCCGGAAACCCTGTATAACCTTTGATTCCCCATCCTGATGAAACGATATCCGGACCGGCCTGCATGCCTTCAAGATCTGCTACCGTAAAATCTCCGGCTTTCAGATAGGGTTTAATAACTTCAAAACTGGGAGTAAAATCATACTTGCCGTCACCGATATGGGCCTGGGTGATCTGGGGAATGTGGGCCATTATATTACCAGTTGAGACCAACCTAACCGTCCTGATATCGGGAATAAATTCTTCCTCTTCAGGCTCAGGCGCAGGTTCTTCTTCAACCTCTTCGGCGGATGTTTCAAATAAGCCATTGAATATAGCTTCCGGCGGAAAAGCAGAGCCGGTTTTCATGCCTATTATGAAGGAAATTGTTATGAAAATGACCAGTATTGCGAAAAAATATATGCGTCGCACAGTCAATTCACCTCGGATTTAATTGGCATTCCATTACCAATTATAACATAATTTTCGTAAACGTTTACACTGTTTGCTACGATTATTTACTACTGAAGTGTTCTGGTTCGGATAATCTTCCAGACGAATGCTGTAAGCCTTGGCTCACGTAAGCTCGCTGAGAATTGCTGCGGCTCAACTGCAGCCTTCCAAGAGAAACCTCGACAGTCGACACTTAAGTCTCCGGCCTCGGTCCGGCCTTTTAAAAAAACTGAAGCAGAATTTAATATTTTTAAAGGCCGGATCTCTTTATAGTCTTTGTTTCGCCGGCGATTCTACGCCACTCGCTTAATGATTCGCTGAAGGCTTACAGCATCCGCCTTATTGCATGCTTGTTCTGTTTTTAAGCAAGCAAACCAACCTGGAGCAGGATAAGCAGACCCTGATACTGTAAGCGACATTAGCATGAGGGGTTAGAATTACCGGTGAGCCGAAATAAAGTTGTCAGGGGACACATAACCTTCGGTCAATATGTCCCCATACGTATTATGCCTCTCCGGAATGATTAATACTGCTTCAGCTTTCCGGAGAGGCAGACCGAGGCCGGAGACTTAAGTGTCGACTGTTGAGGCTGCCTGCTGAAGCTTGAAGGCGAACCGGCAGTAATTCTCCGCGAAATGATCCGGAGCGAACAGTATCAGGGTTTGCTTATCCGATAAAGTATTTCAACTTGGTGAAAACATAGCTCGCTAGCCGGGGCTTACAGTATCCGATTAATTACTAGTAGATATTTAAGATAACCACGCCGACTGTAACTAAAAAAGCCCCCAGAATGAGGCGTAAATTAATCCTATCGACCTGTTTAAGAAAGAACCACGATAAAATAATTACTATCAGAGGCTGGATATTCCTGATGGCAATAGCCTGCCAGACTGGAATAAGGGTAAAAGCCGTTAAAAGTCCGTAGGCTCCCACGAGAACGCTGATGCCGGAAAAAATATAGCAGTATAGGCTTTTGCGATTGATAGACGTTATACGTTTCAGATTTCCTTTATTTTTAAAGTAAGTAATTATAAGAAGAAGAAAAGCGGTAGTAAAGAAAAATACTAAGAATGCCGTATTTGGAGTAGCGCCCATTTTTAAAGCCGCGCCTCGGCTGACCTGGGACAGGGAAAAACTTAATCCAGACAGCAACGCAATAAAACCACCTGCTAATTTTGTTTTTTTCAGAAGCATAGCTGTGCCTTCGTAACGATGGTAGCCAATAACTGTTATTCCTATTACGATCAACAAAATAGAAAAAAGTCCAATTAAACCTGGTTTTTCTCCGAGAAAAAAGTAAGCGAGTAAAGCAGCAAAGAATGGGTTGGATCCCCCCCACAATGCGGAAGCCTGAGAAGCACCAATCTGGCCGATCGACATGCTCATCAATAGAGAGCCAATTAGAGGGCCTAGAATTCCAGCCATAATCAGTAATAGTACAGCAGGAAAAGTGATGAGTTTAAATTCCTCAGCAAGATCAAATCCAAATAGAATGGCGATAAAGATTCCGATAACAAACAAGATAAATGTTGTTAAGGAAGATATAAAACGGATATCCCAGACGTTGCCTGAATTCTCTTCGATTAAACCTTTTCTGACAAAAATGCTGTCAAGTGAAAAGCCCAGGGCCGCGATAAGAACAATGATTCCTCCCATAGATCAGCAATGCTCCCTTTTCCGTAGACGGGTGTGACGGAGGTTAGTTTTATGTAATAATCAATAATACCACATTTAAGATCGTGATCACCAGGTAATCAGCCATGAAATGGCTGAATAGAGCCATGGCCACTGAGCGCCTTCTCCACCGGAAACATTAAAATTGGGGGAGGAGGGGGAGTAGCCTCCCAGTTCAGGATGAGGACCCAGCAGAAGGTACTTGCCATCGCCAAAGTGGCCGGCAATAACGGCTGGTTCGGCGTTAACTTCATATCGGGACAGGATTACAATTGATTCTGTAACATACGGTTCAAAATAGGGGCCGTCGAAATAATAGAACTCGATAGTAGTATCAAATTCTAAGTTCACACTATGCTCAGTTTCCAGGCTGAAACTGTCTATTTCACCCCAGCCGATCAGACCTGAAAGCGGTCCCACACCTTTACCATTGAATAATTTGAGAGGGTATTCGTGATCAGTTCCCTGCCAACGTAAAATATCCCCTGCATAATATGCTCCCGCACAGCTGCCGATGAACATACCTCCCTCTTCTACAAACGAACGGATGTTCGCATGGTCACGAATATAGTTTTTGTATTCTGCGGCAAAGCCTCCGGGAAACCAGATAAGATCATATCGTTCACTTAAATCAGCCTCAACGGCATCGATTTCATCGAAAACAGACCATTCAATTTCATAGTTATCCAGAAAATTGATGATTGCTTCAAGATTTATGTCCCAATGACCCTTTCCGCCATAAATACCGACAATAACCGGCTCTGGAATTATTTCCTCATTTTTAGCGCCTAATATATTGCCTTCTGAGGCATTTTCCGAATCCTCCGAAGGTAATTGTATGTCCTCTGAAATAATATCATCCTGCTCGTTAACAGACGCATCGTTGCAGGAGGAAAGAAATATTAGAAAGAGAAAGAGGAGGGAGGTTAGGATAAAGAGAGTTCTTGATCGTTTAAACAATTATTGAGCCTCCTGGATTTTGCAGAATAATTTATCTCAGCATATTATAACAGTAAACAGGCACATTATATACAGTAAAGCGGTTATTTTGATGAATACCAATAAAAAGCAAAAAACGCATATTTTACAGGCCGGGAGGAGGCTTGTCATCCATAATTATATTAAAATATGCTTGAGTTAACATAAGATAGATTATCGGAAGTAATATCTGAAAAATAAAAAGAGAATATCTCCTACTCTCATGCTAGAATTTCTTGCCCCAGTGCATTAATATTTCATTAAAGGAAGTTCCGCATTTTGGACAGTTACCCTGGTAGTGCAGAATATAATTACAGTTGCTGCATTTTAACGGCGGGATGGCAATTCTTTCTTCCCGTTCAGGCTCAGTTTCAATTTCCAAAGTTGGAATATATTCATTGGCTTCGGGTTCAGTTTCGGGTTTATTAGTATCAATTGAACCGCTTGCCGTTATTTGCTCTTCAAATGTTCGCTCATACACAATCGGGTCTGGTTCAGGCATCCCTTCTCCCTTTTCATCTTCAAATACTCTGAGTTGCACGTTATCGTCGTGTACAACTTTTTTAACATAAGGTTCACTTAATGGCATACCGCTTCTTTTATGACGCTTTTCCCCTTCTTGGTCTCCCTTAAGTTCTTCAAAAAGGAGATTAGCATACGCCTGAGTAGCTGAAGGGTCCCGATGTCCCAATGCCTTTTGGAGAAGCTTGACATCCCTTGTTTCACGCATGAAGTCGACTGCAAATGTATAGCGCAACAGGTGTGGATATACATCTTTCGTAATGCCGGCTTTTTTAGAAAGTCTCTTAACCATTTCCCTGATATAGCGATCTTTTAACTTTTTACCGTCCAGTGTTGTAAACATGTAACCCTCCATACGTTCAGTTGATTCGCTCAATCGACGTAAAAGTGCCATTTCAGAGTCATCAAGGACCAGGGACCGTTCCAGTGCAGCGCCGCTTCCAGATACATGGACGCAGCCCTTTTCCCAGTCGATATCCTCTACTTTCAGGTTAAGTACCTCATTTACCCTTAAACCGGCTTTAAGCATGAGAATTAACAGGCATAAATTGCGTAAACCGGTTGGTGCCTTTGGATTTGGCTGTTTCAGCAGAGCGATCTGCTCGTAACTATTCAACGTTGCAGGATTTCTTCTAGTCAAAGACATTAATATCACCGACCTTATAATACCATATATTTATAATACGGAATTATATATAATGTTTTTGTAAATGTTGAATTATAAATATATTCTGACATAAAGTATTATAAATGTCAAGACCAAGCGGTACTATATATAATTCCGTTTACTTATTTTAACCTTTTTACAGGGTTAATTGTGTTCTATGCAGTAAATAACTTTAATATCCTTGACAAATTGTTTTAAATCCGTTAATCTATCTAAAAGTTAAATAGTGTTAAAAAGCGATGATCGGAACCAGTAACCGGAGTATTCATTTCAGAGAGCCGTAATAAGGTGAAAAACGGCATGAAGACAACGGCGAAACTCCTCCGTTAGCTGCCAACCGAAACCGGATAAAAATATTTGCATAAACATTCGTGATTAGGCCTGGCCGGAGACTTCCGTTACTTTAAAGAGTGGGTGGTAGTTGTTATGCCGCCAAGAAGAGTGGTACCACGAAGAATACTTTCGTCTCTTTGACGGAAGTTTTTTTATGCCTCTCCCCCACTCCTGTTTTTAATAATCAAGATCCAAGATCATGGAGGAGATTGACGATGAGCAAAAAAGTGAATAATGAAATTAAAGCCGAAAAAATATTTTTATTTGACAGCACCCTGAGGGATGGAGAGCAGACTCCGGGCGCGCGACTAAATTATGAAGAAAAACTTGAAGTAGCCCGTCAACTGGCCCGACTTAATGTTGATATTATTGAAGCCGGCTTTCCCATATCGTCTCCGGGCGAATTAAAGGCCGTACAAGCGATAGCCAGAGAAATAAAAGGCCCGACTATCTGTGCTTTGGCCAGAGCCGTTCAGGGCGATATAGATGCAGCCTGGGAGGCAATTAAAGAAGCTGAGAATCCAAGATTACATGTTTTCCTTGGCGCTTCAGATATTCATATGCAACATAAACTGAAAAAAGAGCCGGAATTGCTGCTTATGCAGGGTGTGGAAGCGGTAAAATACGCTAGAAAATATACCGATGATGTAGAGTACTCCCCTGAAGATGCGACAAGGGCAAGAGAAGACTATCTCTATAAGCTTCTGGAAGAGGTCATTAAAGCCGGGGCGACAGTGATCAATATCCCTGATACGGTCGGTTATGCTGTTCCATCAGAGTTTGGGGCACTGATCAAAAGACTCCGGGAGAACGTTGATGGCATGGATAAAGTTATATTAAGTGTTCACTGCCATAATGATCTTGGCATGGCGGTGGCAAATTCCCTGGAAGCCGTAAAAAACGGCGCACGCCAGATTGAATGTAATATTAACGGTATCGGCGAGCGAGCCGGAAATGCTGCCCTTGAAGAGATTGCAGTTGCACTCCGAATTAGGCAGAATCATTTCCCTTATTACACTGATATTAATTTCTCCGAGATTTACCGGACCAGCAGATTGGTCAGTAAGTTAACCAGAATCTCTGTACCGGTCAACAAAGCTGTAGTAGGCTTGAATGCCTTTGCTCATTCATCCGGTATACATCAGGACGGCATACTAAAGAACAAAACGACCTATGAAATAATTGATGCTGAATTAATCGGCGGAAAAGCAGCCCAGATGCACCTGACTGCTCGTTCCGGAAGACATGCTGTGCTTGATCAGTTGAATAAGCTCGGTTTCTCCCTTACTGATGAACAGCTTGAAGTAATTTACGACCGCTTCGTTAATCTTGCTGACAAGAAAAAAGAAATTTACCCGGAAGATCTTGAAGCTCTAGTTCTCGATCACCTCTCATCAACAGAACCGCGCTACAGACTCGATTACCTGCAGACGGTAAGCGGTAGTAAAAGTATTCCTGCTGCAGTCATCCGCCTTAAAAAAGAGGATGATACAACCATTGAAGAGGTGGCAGTCGGTGCAGGTCCAATTGACGCCGCTTATAATGCAATAAACAAAATTACCGGTCTGAGCATAGGTCTTGAAAACTACAAGATAAATGCTGTAACCCAGGGTCGAGATGCTCTCGGTGAAGTCCAGGTCCAGATGTCTTACCAGGACAGAACAATCACCGGCAGGGGCACAAGCACCGATATTATTGAAGCCAGCGTCAAGGCATACCTCAACGGCCTGAATAAATTGCTTAAGATAAACGGCAACGACTAAACTGTCAGAACGTAAACTGTCAGGGGGACGGGGTTGTTGACAACATATAATACGGTTTAATGTGAAAAAAAGTTGTCAACAACCCCGTCCCCCTGACAATATATCGGTTTGGGCAAACTTTTGTTTGTCATCTTCAAACTGTGATGATATAATTTTAAAAAAGTTCTGGATGAAAGGGTGATTATTTGGAGCCGCTGACTGAGAAACAGAAAAGAGTTCTGAATTTCATTGAGCGTGAAGTAGAACGCTGTAATTACCCTCCATCTGTCCGAGAAATATGCAAAGCGCTTGGAATCAGCTCTACTGCAACTGTTCACAGCTACCTTGATATACTGGAAAACAAAGGCTACATTTCGAGAATGGCCACCAAGCCGAGAGCTATTAAACTGCTAAACAAAATGGATGATGAAGATGGGCGTGATTGTGTCTTTGTTCCCCTTATCGGACGTATTACCGCCGGGCAACCTATCCTAGCCGAAGAAAACCGTGAAGGTTATTTTCCCGTTCCCGAAGCAATATCCAACGGAAATAGCTGCTTTGCTCTGCGGGTTGCCGGAGACAGTATGAAAAACGCCGGTATATTTGACGGTGATTATGTGATTATCAAACAGCAGAGCACTGCGGAAAACGGCGATATCATTGCCGCCCTGCTCGGTGATGAAGCTACTGTAAAGCGCTTCTACCGCGAAAAAGACTATATCCGCTTGCAACCGGAAAACGATGCCTACGCTCCGATCATGTCCCGGGATGTTAAAATCATCGGCAAAGTGGTCGGTTTATTCCGGAAACTCTAAAATAAGTGTACGATTTAAAGCCTGTCCGTAATTCGTACACTTATTGCTTTTTAATGAAGGGTTTGAGTTTATCCGCAAGTTCGAAATCCACTTCCACAACAAGCTCAAGGTGGTCTGAGGTTGATGTTTCGTTTTCGATGGCTCCGAGCTTCTGTAGTTCAGCGTAGCGTTTTCCTTCACTGTAGGGCAGAAATATTTTTAACCGGCATCGCTGTTCACTCAAGACAGCAGCGATTTTTTCTTTCAGTAAATCTAATCCATCAGCAGTGAGGGCTGAGATAAATAGTGCATCCGGATATTCGCGGAGGATGAAATGCTTTTCCGAAAGATCCTCGAGTAGATCTATTTTATTGAAAACCAATAATTCCCGAAGATAATATTCGGGATTAATCCGGGACAGGTGATCTCTGACTATTCGGATTTGATTTATATAATCTGGATGGTTAATATCAACGACATGCAGCAGTAGATCTGCTGCGTCAATTTCCTCTAAAGTGGCCTGAAAGGCGGTAACAAGCTGTTTCGGCAGCTTTTCAATGAAGCCAACAGTATCGGTAAAAAGGACCTCCCTCCCTCCTCCCACTTCACCCCTTCTGACAGTTGGATCAAGTGTGGCAAAAAGCTTATCTTCCGTATAGAGATCTGAACCGGTGAGGGCATTAAGCAGTGTCGATTTTCCAGCATTGGTATACCCGACAAGGCTGATCACACTGCAGCGGTTACGCTTACGACGCTGCCTGTGTAAGGCTCGATGTTTTCTTAAAGCAGTTATTTCTCTTTTAAGTTCACTGATTTTACGCCGGATAACCCTTCTGTCAACTTCCAGCTGGGTTTCACCGGGGCCCCTGGTGCCGATTCCGCCACCAAGACGTGACATCTGCTGTCCAAGGCCGATCAGGCGCGGCAGCAGGTAATTTAACTGGGCCAGCTCTACCTGTAATTTACCTTCCCTTGACAGAGCGCGTCTGGCAAATATATCTAGAATTAAAGCAGAGCGGTCGATAACCTTCACGCCGATTTCCCGATCGATATTTCTGATCTGCGATGGCGATAATTCATCATTAAAGATCACCATATCGGCATCGTACATCTCAACCAGTGCTTTCAGTTCCTGTGTTTTGCCCTGCCCTATATAATATGCCCGGTCTGGTGAAACTCTTTTCTGGATGACCCGGTTCATAACTTTTGCCCCTGCTGTATCGGCCAGTAAAGCCAGCTCTTCCATCTGCCGTTCAATATCTACTCCCGGCCTGTTTAGATCAAGGCCAACCAGGACAGCCTTCTCTATTGATTGAGTCATTTACTCACGTTTCCTTTTTGTGCAGTGAATTTGTTAAATAAAATCCGATCATCGGAAATTTAAAAAAGACACTCCGGAAGAGTGCCTTTTTTAGAGAATTTTAAATCGTTTTACTCATCTTCGGGAGCATCAATGTCGGCACCTTCTGCTTCAAAAGAGCGTAAGTTGATATTCCTGATCGGAATTATGGTTGAGATAGCGTGTTTGTAAACTAACTGCTGCTTCCCCTCAACCTCGAGCATTAATGTGAAGTTATCGAAACTTTTGACAACCCCTTTGATTTGATATCCGTTTACCAGGAATACAGTTGTTAACATGTTTTCTTTACGAGCCTGGTTAAGGAATGTATCCTGCAAATTGACCGCGCCTTTCATCTATCGGGCTCCCTTCATATCGATTACTGATCTGAATGATAGTTATTAAGGGTTACTATTCGCCTGAAACTATGTCATATCCTTCACTTTTAAGCAAATATTTTCAATAAATTCTTCCACCCTCTTTTGTTCTGTTATATCAAACCAGATGATCGCCTTGTTGCGGCGAAACCAGGTTAGCTGTCGCTTGGCAAGATTCCGGGTTTCTTTTTTTATCGCATTTAAAGTATCATCCCAGCTGATCTTTCCAGAAAGATATTGGTAGAGCTGGCGGTATCCGAGAATTTGCATTGCCGGAGCATCCATACCATATCCGCAGTTCTTTAAATGTTCCACCTCTTCGAGAAATCCCTGATCAAGCATCTGTTCAACCCTGCGGTTAATCCGCTCATAAAGCTGCTCCCTTTGCATGTTAAGACCGAAATAAGCTGTCTGGTAAATCGGTTCCTGCTTGGCAGTCTCGGTCACCTGCTCAGAAATGGGTTTTCCTTCAAGCTGATATACTTCAAGGGCTCTGAGTATTCTCCGCCGATCGTTGGGATGTATTCGCTGGGCAGCAGCAGGATCTATTTCTTCAAGCTCTTTATAGAGGGCTTCCAGGCCTTCTATCTCCGCCCTTTCACCCAGTAAATTTCTAATTTCACTGCTGTATGCCTTTTCACCGAAGGCATAGCGATTGGTTACTGCATCGACATACAATCCCGTGCCACCTACCATAAAAGGCAGTCGTCCTTTTTTCCATAAAATGGGTATAAGTTCATCTACCATTTTCTTATAATCGGCCGCACTAAAAAATTGATCCGGCTTCACCAGATCAATCATGTAATGTTTCACCAGGGCTTGCTCATTTGCTGTAGGTTTGGCCGTTCCGATATCGAGATGCCGGTATACCTGGGCTGAATCTGAACTGATAATATCGGTGTTCAGGATCGAGGCTAAAGAAATTGCAAATGCAGTTTTACCAACAGCAGTCGGACCGACTAAGACTAATAAAGGTATTTTTTCGACTCCCGGTTTTGTCAAAGTTCAATTCCCCCGGCGCAGAAAATTTCTTTCAATTTCTGCTTTGTCATAAGCGATTACCGTAGGCCTTCCATGAGGGCATCGATGAGCGTTGGGTGTAATTTCCCATTCACCCAGCAGTTTCTCCATTTCAGACCAGGATAGCGGCTGTTTTGCTTTAATTGAACGATGGCAGGCAATTGTTTTGCGAATCGTATCCCTGTAATCGTCCGGAGATTCATTTTCATCAGTCAGCAGTTTTTCGATGATATCTTTCAGTTCATGCACACCAAAGCTTTCATGTAACATATAAGGAACAGCCCTGATTACATAATTGTATTCGCCAAGGGGTTCGATGCAGAATCCGGTTTTACTTAAAAAGGGTAAGAGATAATCCATCCTATCCCGCCATGAAACTGGAATCTCCAGTGTTTGTGGTATGGTGAGCTGCGATGCTTTGGAATCGTCTGAAGAATGTTCTATTTTTTCTACCTGGTGATAAAGAATTCTTTCATGAGCAGCATGCTGGTCAATTAAAAGCAGCTTATCGTCCTTTTGAACCAGAAGGTAACTGTGTAAAAACTGTCCGATAAGACGGCTTTTCCCCGGCGGTCCATTTTCGACGAAGAGAGATTCCTTATTATTATCAATATTCCCGGCTTCTGTCTTCTGCAATGTAGAATAATGATCAAATTTTAATTCCTGTTTCAGAAAATTTTCCGGTGTATATTTACCGATCGTCACATCCGACTCCCTCACCAGATGCGGTAAACCGGTATTCAGCGCACTTTTCTGCAGATTCAGATCACTATATTCCGTGAGGGCTGCCCGGACAGATCTGTAAACCAGCGATTTAACCGGTTCGGGATCCTGGAAACGTATTTCAACTTTTGCGGGATGAACGTTAACATCAATAAGTTTGGAAGGTATTCTCAGGTGCAGGATAGCCACAGGGTGTCTATGTCGGGGTAAAAGATCGCTGTATGCTCTCTCGATAGCATTAACCAGCATTGCATTTCTGATCAATCTGCCGTTTATCACCAGGGTTATCCACCGGCGGGACGACCTGTTCAATCCGGGAGCAGAAGTTAGTCCTTTAACCATGATGTTATGATCATGTCCGATCCGGTTAACTTCAACCATGGCTTCAGCGGTATCGATCCCGTAAACAGAAGCCACTGCATGCTTCAAATTTCCGTCACCGGTGGAAGTAAATAGTTTTTTCTTTCCGCTATTTAGCAAAAAGCTGACTCCAGGATGGGTTAACGCCAGTTCTGAGACGAGAGTACTGACCTTTGCCGCTTCAACAGAATCTGCCCTGAGAAATTTCAACCGCCCCGGTGTGTTGTAAAAAAGGTCACGAACCTCCACAGTTGTACCTATCGGTGCTCCCGTTTCTTCAGAACCGGTTATCTCTCCGCCCTCGACTGTAATGCACCAGGCAGAAAGTGATTCTTTAATTCGCGATGTTAATTTCACCCGGGCTACGGCGGCTATGCTGGGCAGCGCTTCTCCCCTGAAGCCGAGACTACTTAGATTATCAAGATCGGTAATATCTTCTATTTTACTTGTAGCGAAACGCTGAAAAGCCACGGGAAGTTCACTTTTAACAATTCCGCAGCCGTTATCGGTAACTCTTATTATTTTTTTCCCGCCGTTTTCGATATATATTTCAATTGAAGATGAAGCGGCATCAAGAGCATTCTCAATTAATTCTTTGACCACCGATGAAGGATTTTCGATTACTTCTCCGGCGGCAATTTGTTCAGAGGTGCTCCTGTCCAGAACCTTTATACTCATCAGTTTATCCGGCACCTTCCTGTTCGGATTCATTGTCCTCTTCCATCAACTGTTTCTGCAGTTCATACATCTTCTGCAGCGCTTCCAGCGGTGTCATCCGGTTTAAATCCAGCTCCCTGATTATTTCAGCAGCTTCCAACTCTTTCAGATGATCGAGAACCGGTTCTGAAACCATGGGCAGCAAACTTAGCTGGTGTTCGGAAGCTTTTGAAGAAGCGAGCTCCAGTTCATTCAGAATTGTTTCCGCCCTTATCAGTACTTCCATGGGGACACCGGCAAGGCGAGCCACGTTTATTCCATAACTTTTATCTGCCTTGCCCGGAATAACCTGCCGTAAGAAAATTACATCCTTCCCCTTTTCCTTTACGGCAATTGTATAGTTTTTAATGCCTTCCAGTTCATTTTCAAGATTGGTCAGTTCATGATAATGCGTCGAAAAAAGAGTTTTGGCCTTAATTTTTCGGCTTAGATATTCAATCACGCTGCGAGCGATACTCATTCCGTCATAAGTACTGGTTCCCCGGCCTATCTCGTCAAGAATAATTAAACTATTTGCTGTGGCCTCCTTTAGAATTGCCGCCGTTTCCTGCATTTCAACCATAAAGGTGCTGTGGCCGCGGCTAAGATCATCGCTGGCACCTACCCTGGCAAAGAGGCGATCAAACAGGGGCAGTTCGGCTCTTTCAGCGGGGACAAAACTGCCCATTTGAGCCATAATAGCGATTAGCGCTGTACTGCGAATATAGGTACTTTTTCCGGCCATGTTGGGACCGGTAATAATAAGAATATAGTTTTTGTTGTCGATAATTATGTCGTTGGGAACAAATCTTTCGGCAGATAACTGTTCTACAACCGGATGCCGTGATTTAACGATATGCATTACATTATTTTCAGAAAATAGCGGACGGCTGAAATTAAATCTTTCCGCTGATTCGGCCAAGCCCTGAAGAGAGTCAATCTTGGCAATCTCGAAGGATGCTTTTAAAAGCTGATCTGTATAATTTCCAACTTCACGGCGCAGGTCTTCAAAAAGCTCATATTCCAAACCGGCCAGCTTATCCCTGGCTCCTGTGATCTCTTCTTCCATCTCCAGCAGCTCTTCTGTTGAAAAACGTTCAGCATTAACCAGGGTTTGTTTTCTATGATAATTCTCCGGAACCAGATTGAGGTTTGACCTGGTTATTTCAATGAAGTAACCGAAGTTTCGATTATAGCCTACACGGAGGGATTTAATACCGGTTCGTTGCCGTTCACTGCTTTCAAATTCAAGCAAGAGCTTGTTGGTCTCACTTGAAATTTGTTTTAACCGGTCTACTTCTGAGTTATATCCTGGCTTAAAGAGTCCTCCCTCTTTAATTGCAAGAGGAGGATCCTCAACTAGAGCTTTTTCAAGCGTACAAATTAAATCATCAAATGAGGGTATACCGACCGCTGTATCTCTGAGAAGTTCAGATTCCAGCTCACAGATCTTTTCTCGGAGTAGTTCAATTTCCTTCAGCGTATTTTTCAGTGAAACCAGATCGCGGGCATTGACCCTTTCAAAAGAAAGTTTACTGCAGAATCTTTCCAGGTCGAATATTTCTTCAAGTTTCTTTCTCAACGCCCTGCGCTGTATGGGTTTCGTCAGGAGTTCTTCAACTGAATCCAGACGTTTATTGATCAAAACTAAGTTAACCAGCGGCTGCTCAATCCAACGCCTGAATAATCTCCGGCCCATTCCGGTCAGGCAGTTATCCAATAGGCCAAGTAAACTGCCTCTTTTACCTCCTTCACGCAGTGACTGGGTAAGTTCGAGATTACGGCTGGTTATCATATCGATGATCATATTTTTATTGATGAAATATAGATCAAGGTGATGAAAATGGCTCTTTCCGGATGGGATTTGTTGAAGCAATTCAAGGTAAGTAATAACTGCTGCTGCTGCTGATACAGCCCGGGGATAATGGTCCAATGAAAGATCATCCCAAATAGCTTCGCCCCACTGTGCTGTTATTAATTCCCGGGCAACAGGGCCGGTTGGGATTGACTGCAGTGAACTGGTCAGGCATCCCCCGTTTGATTTTGAAAGGTAATTTGATAATAACTCAAGCTCAGGAGAAGAACAGAGAATTTCTGAGGGCTGCAGCCTGTTAACTTCATCGATTATAATTTCCCAGGCATCTTCCCCACTCTGTTCGGTTATCTGAAAATCTCCAGTGGAAACATCAACAGCGGCAAGACCGTAACTGCTTTCATTTTTGATCAGGGTAACAAGATAATTATTGCGGCTTTCCTCAAGCATTTCCGGATCGATTATTGTACCGGGAGTTAAAATTCTGGTAATTTCGCGCCTGACTAATCCTTTGGCCTGTGATGAACTCTCAACCTGCTCGCAAATTACAACCTTAAACCCTTTTCCGAGTAGTTTATTCAGGTATGTATCAGCCGCATGGATTGGCACACCGGCCAGTGGTATGGGATTTTCACTGCCTGTATCACGCGAGGTTAAGGCTATATCCATTTCCCTTGCTGCTGTCCGGGCATCCTCGTAAAAGAATTCGTAGAAATCGCCAACCTGAAACATGAGCAGTTTATCCGGATGTTGAGCCTTAATATTCTTATATTGTTCCATCATCGGACTGGTGCGATTCAATTGATTATTCCTCCAAGATTCCAGGTCCGTGCCTCCGTAATTTTAATCCAGATCAGTTTACCGCTAAGAGCTTCTGAACATTTAAAGTGTACCAGCTTATTCGTTCTGGTTCTCCCTGTTTGCATCTCCGGTTTTGTTTTACTGTATCCCTCAACAAGGACTTCCAATACCTGATCTTTTAAAAGATTATTAATTTCCCTGCTGATCCGGTGTTGAATTTTATTTAGGTATTGCAGCCTCTCTTCTTTCTCATTTCTACTCAGTTCATCTGTTAACTCTGAAGCGGTAGTATTTTTTCTTGGTGAATAAATAAACGAAAAGGCATTATCAAAACGCGCTTTTTCCAAAAGATCTGCAGTATCAATAAGATCCTGTTCAGTTTCACCCGGGAAACCGACGATCAGGTCTGAAGTAATAGCCACGCCGGGTATCGCTTCCCTGATTCTGTGAACTAAATCCAGATAGTGTTCACGAGTATAACGCCTGTTCATCTTTTCCAGGATCCTGTTGCTTCCTGATTGTACCGGTAAATGAAAGTGCTCACAAATCTTTCTTCCCTCTTTAACAGCATTAATCAAATCCAACGATAAATCCTTCGGATGAGATGTCATGAAACGTATTCGCTCCAGGCCTTCAACTTTGTCCAATTTACGTAACAGCTCGGCAAAAGAAGGTTTTCCGGGAAGATCGTTGCCGTAAGAATTAACATTCTGACCGAGCAGGGTTATTTCCTTATATCCTTCCACAGCCATTGTTTCGGCTTCTTTGATTATCTCTTCAGGTAACCGGCTCCTTTCCCTGCCGCGGACGTGCGGTACGATGCAGTAGGAACAAAAATTATTACATCCGTAAATCACAGGCAGCCAGGCCTGCAGAGACCCAAGACGTTTTACCGGCAAACCTTCCCGATCAGTGTAGTCTTCTTCGATGTCTATAATCATCTTTTTCGTACTGATTGCTTCTTCAATCAACAGGGGTAAACGGGGTAGGGCATGAGTGCCGAAAATCAGATCAACGTGATGAAATCGCTCTTTCAGATATTCAGCTGCCGAACTCTGCTGAGACATACAACCGGCTACGGCAATGATCAGGTCCCTGTTCTCCTGTTTCAGGGCATTAAATTTACCCAGAAGGGAAGCCACCTTATCTTCAGGTTTTTTTCTTACAGCACAGGTGTTAATCAGGATCAGATCTGAATCTTCAGGGGCTAGAGCAGGACTGTAACCGATAGATTCCAACAGTGCAGCCATTACTTCTGAATCATGTTCGTTCATCTGGCAGCCCAGAGTAATTATCAGGTAACGTTTTCCTTCCCCGATCTGCCCGGTTTGATGGATTATTTCCGTTATTTCCCTGTCCAAAAATCGGCACTCCTTTTCTTAAAATTATAGCAGATCGAACTACTCAGGACATCTGCAACTACTGGAGAAATTGTTTCCAAACCTGTGCAATATGATTTGTGATTTTGTGTTAATCAAAAGGGCTGCTAATCGCAGCCCCTGCTTGTTGAGGATTGATTTGTTCTGCCATTCTATATTAAGCATCTCCTGATCTCCCGTTTATTCAGCTATTTCAGGTCCTTCATCTTCCGCTTCGTCCCTTTTTTCTTTGAGCACCTGAATAGCAAAGTCCGGACACATATACTCACACAATTTACAGCCGGTACATGCTTCGGGATCTATCATTACCGGTGAACCATCTTCGCTAGGTTTTAAATTATCTTTTGGGCAGAAAGCGAAACAGATTCCACAATCCTTGCATCGATCACTGTATACTTTCAGGTTGAATTTTGTTTTACCCATTAACATTTCCCTTCAAAAATTACTTGCAAACCGGTAATGTATTTTTCTTTTTAGTAACCTTTAAATCCTTTTTTAATTTTCGACCATTGCTTTATAAAAAATTCCGGATTAATAATATTTCTACGGTATAAATAAATAAGGGCTGCAACCAGTAAAACCGGAATCAAAAGCAGCCAGGGAGATAAACCGGCTAACACTCGTAATATCTTAATCGTATACCCCATAGTTCCGGCCAGGGCAATACTGATCGCTATCGCAGAAAGACTGTAAATTGCCCCTCCAAGAAATGTATAAACGACAAAAAATAAAAAGTTCATATGCATGACACCGGCCGGAAAGGATATAAATGTCCTGGTTACTCCCCATAGTTGAGCCATGAATATTGAAAAATTACCGTATCTTTCCCAGAACTGCAGCGCTCTGGAGCTCTTCCTTTTTTTCTCAAGTAATGGTTTGTTACCGTTATGCCTGAAACGATAGAAATTCCTGAGCGCGGTTCCGGCCATATTACCGAGCAATCCGAGCAAGTAGCTGATTATACTGCCGATAGTGATCCCGATCGTTGAAGCAAGAAATACCGTAAAGAAAGATATGCTACCCCGAAGAATTAATGTTCCGGCCGTTAAAATTATAATTATCGATGCAAAGGGCAGACCGGCGCTTTCTGCAGCCATCACCAACGCTATTCCATATGGGCCATAGCGGGTAACGATCATTTCGAGCATATCATAGAATTGTTCAACAGGTTCAACTGTTTCCATCATATTATTTATACCGATTTTCCCGTTAATAATGAATACATACCCCATATACCAGATTCCGGTTCCAGTTCAGCAGTGGTAATTTTCAACGGCGTAATATTAACAGACGGCCTTATCGATTCAATCTTGATCTTATTAATGATTTTGTAGAGAAAGTCTTCTCGGTTGGCTCCGACTCCTCCACCGATCACCAGGCAGGAAGGGTTTAAAATGTTAACCAGGTTCGACAATCCCTGGCCTATACTTCCAGCGGCAAAGTTTATAATATTCTGGGCCAGAGGATCTCCATTACCAGCCAATTCAAATACTTCGCCGGTAGTGATATCGTCCTGTTCCAGTGCCGTATTTAACAAGAGGTCTGCTGCATGAGCAGCTATAGCGCTTCCCGATGCCCATGTTTCGAGACAATCCATACCACCGCATTTACATGGTCTGTTCTTGCCAAATGGCTTGATATGGCCGATTTCTCCGGCGAACCCGTTAGTTCCCCTGTAAAGCCGACCATTTAAAAATAATCCCCCGCCTATCCCGGTGCTTACGGTAATATAAACGGCATTCTCATGCCCACGGGCTGCTCCAAAAATAACTTCGCCGACAACCGCTGCGCTTGCATCGTTTTCTATTAAAACAGAACAATTTAGTCTGTTTTCGACCATTGTAGCGAGATTTATTTTTTCGTTCCACTCCAGATTCGGTGCCTGGTAAATAATTCCTTGTGCACTGTCAACAAATCCGGCAATACAGATCCCGACACTCTTCACTGATTTTACCGAAAGCGCTAACCTGGCAACTGTTTTAGATATAGTTTCCTCTATTATTTCAATGATTCCCGAAGGCTCGACCGGTTTAGGGGTTGCTATTTTTTCACTGTAAATACTATTTCCCTCTTCATCTATCAGATGAAAAAGGATTTTCGTTCCGCCTATGTCAAAAACTCCGTAAATTTCATTGTTCATAATGCAGGCCTTTCAGATAAATAAAATGTCAAATCCTGGCAACCGCTAATATGCTTACCTGTTCTTCAATTCCTCTGATGTCGGCTTATGTCTTTCATAAAGGTAATCTTCATAGATATACATCAATTCTTTATCAAAAAGGGTTCTTTTTAGATCAACCGTCACGGATCTCACAGCTTCGAGCAGTTCTGAAGCCTCTTCATCAGAGAGATCAATTCCATATTCCACAAATTTCATCTTAATTGATTTTGAACCGGAGTGTTTACCGATAACAATCTGCCTCTCCAGTCCTACATCTTCCGGGCTGAATACTTCATAAGTTGAAGGATGTTTGAGAACTCCATCGGCATGAATACCTGATTCATGGGCAAAAGTATTTGCTCCCACAATCGGTTTTCCCGGATAAAGCTGGCGTCCGGAAGCGCGCGCAACATATTCACAAAGGTTTCTGAAATCCCTGGTGTTTACTCCAAGATTAACGCCAAAAAGATGTTTGAGAGCCATTGCCACTTCTTCAAGTGCTGCATTACCTGCTCTTTCTCCGAGACCGTTAACAGTTACTCCGATAAACTTGGCTCCGGCTTTTAAGCCGGCCAGTGCATTTGCTGTTGCCATACCGAAATCATTATGGGTATGCATTTCAATATCCATTTCTGTTTTACTGATCAGTTCTTCAATAATATCAAAAGTTTTGAAGGGTTCAAGAACACCGATGGTATCACAAAATCGAAACCTATCGGCTCCGGCCTCTTTAGCTTTACCGGCAAATTCAACCAAAAAGTCCATATCGCTTCTGGATGCATCTTCAGCATTAACTGATATGTATAAATCATGCTCACGGGCAAACTTAACAGCCTTGACCATGTTTTCGAGCACCCATTCTCTTGAAGTTTTCAATTTATGTTGTATATGGATATCGGACGTTGAAATCGATATAGCCACAGCGTCTACTCCGCAATCTATAGAATGCTTCAGATCCTCAATGTTTGCCCGGTTCCAGGCCATGATGCTTGCATTCAGGTTATATGATACAATTTCCCTGATAACTTCTTTTTCATCGCCGCCCATAACCGGTATGCCAGCCTCAATCTGGTGTACTCCTAAATTATCAAGCATTTTAGCAATACGCAGTTTTTCCCTGTTTGAAAATACTACTCCGGCAGTTTGTTCACCGTCACGCAGGGTAGTATCAACCAGCATAGGCAGATTTTCTTTTAGAGCTTCCAAAAATCGTTTCATCTGATACCTCCTGTTATATTATTAAGTGTTTTATCTTTATTATAAACGTTATTTAACCCCTTCTCAATTCTTCAGACCGCCTGGTGGCTTCTCTGACAGCTTTAATCAGGCAACTTCTGAAACCCGACTCCTCCAAAACAAGTAGGGCAGAACTGGTTGTTCCGGCAGGAGAAGTAACAATATTTCGCAGTTCAGCAGGGTGTTGTGTATTGATCTCAAGCATTTTGGCGGCGCCGATTACATTTTGAATCACTAATTTTGAAGCAACATCTCTACGGATACCTACCGACACTCCGGCATCGATCATAGTCTCAATAAATAGATAAACATATGCCGGACCTGTACCGCTTAAACCAGTTGCCGCATCCATCAGCTTTTCAGGTAAACGGATAATCAGCCCAAGAGGTTTTAGTATTTGCTCCAAATCTTTGATCTCCTGTTCTGTAACTGCATCGCCAGTACTCATTGCAACCGCACCTTCACCGATCAGACAAGGAGTATTCGGCATTAATCTGATGATTTTACTTCCACTTATCAGGCAGCTCTCTATGTAGCTGATGGTCGTCCCTGCTGCTATGGAAACTATAATCTGCTCAGGACGAACCAATGTCTTTAAGGAATAGAGCAAACCTTCCGTATCCTGTGGTTTAACTGCAATGAAGATATGCGTACATTTTTCGGTCATCTGCGCATATGTCTCTGCCGGTTTGGCTTTAATCATATCAACCAGCTGCTGCTGGCGATCTTTGTTAAGATCAAAAAGATAAATAGAATTTGGGTTCATACCGCCCTTTTCAACCATACCCTTTACCAGTGCAGAACCCATGGCTCCACAACCGATCAAACCGATTAAAAAATTATTCATCGATAATTCGCCCCCCAGAGGATCTTAAGGAGTATTCTATCTAATGCATGTTCTTAATGCAAGAAAAAGGTTTAAATGAAGTTACTTGAGGGTTTCTTTCTCAGCCTTGTAAAAATCCCTATCACAGCAGAAGCAATCATGAGCTTCCTCAGAGATGCACGGCTGATTGCTGGTAATCATTGAGGTAACATTAAGCCCCACTCCCGGCCCAAGCATAAGTCCCTGACCGCACATTCCAACCGCAAGAATAATCCCTTTCAGACCGGGTGCATAATCGATGATAGGCACACCATCCGGGGTCATGGGATAACAACCCCTCCATATTCTGCGGATTAAAAGATTCTTAAATTTTGGGATCAAGGCGATCATTCTTCCGGCAAGGACAGGCAGAAATTCCGACAGTGATTCCCTGTTGGTGCCGACAAATAGATCCTTCGGTGTGTAGCAGAAGATAATCTGACCTTCTTTATTTTGTCCGAAATAAAAATTAGTTGTTTTCCCTTCAGGGCCCGGCCTTAGATCAACGATTAAAGGTGCCAGAAACGGTTCAATCGGAGCTGAGATACCAGCTTCATGAGAATCCGGGGTAACCGGGATATCAAAACCAAGCATTGGTCCGTGTTCTGCAGCATCAGACCCGGCAGCAAGAACCACCCATGAGGATGAATAAATTCCCTTATCTGTTTTCACCCCGGTAATTCTGTCACCATCACGCAGATATCCTATAACTCTTTCGTTAAAGTGATATTCGGCCCCGCATCGTTCCCCTTCCCGTTGAAAAGCAATGGGGACAAGGATAGATGAAACCTGCCCGTCTTCAGGAGAATAGGTTCCTCCCCGGAGGCCGTCAGGATTAATGCCAGGTATAATTTCTTTAATTTCATCAACACTGACCCAGTTAATGTTCAAACCGTAGCTCTTTTGGTAGGGCAGCAATCCCTTGAGAGTATTTTCAATATTTTCATCATAGACGGGAAAGCAGTATCCTCCAGGTTTCCACTCGATATCAAATCCATATCGATCCTTCCAGGTTGAGAAGATTCGTATACTTTCAAGTCCTAAACTGATCTTGCCCGGATCGGAATGAGTGGCCCTTACTCCGCCGATAGCAGTTTTATTTTCGCCCTGACCGGCAGAAGAGCGTTTGTCAATTACAAGCACTTTCAATCCTTGTTTCGAGAGATGGTATGCAGTAGGGTTTCCCACACTTCCACAGCCGACAACTATTACATCATATATTTTATTTTTTGCCATTGCTGTCACCTCCGGTATTTCGGGCAAGAAAGTCTCCCAAATGAACTTCGGCAACCAGAGGCCGGTGTGTCGGCAGGGTTATCTCGGAGATCGGTATACCCTCTTCACGGTAAATGCGCAGAATTAAATCAGTACAAGTTTTTCCGTTGCATCCGCCCAGTCCTGTGCGAAGCAGTGCTTTTAACTGGTTCATATCTCGTACTCCATCCCTGATGGCCTGGACAATCTCACTTTTTCTGACTCTTTCACAGCGGCATACTATCGGGTCGAGATCATCAGCAGGTAGATATTCCAGAGGTGATCCTTTGTCTATCTCTCTTATCCTGAACCCCGCAACAACAAGGCGCTCCTTATATGGAACTTCCAGCAGGAGTAAACGCCTGCTGTTTTGGCTTTTCCGGTCTTTGTAGGCGATGACTTTTCCTTTACCTACAACATGACCTTCCATGTCGGTTGTAGTTACTTCTTCACCAATTGGGATAAGATCGTTAACAAATTCAAAAGGCATCATTAACAGAGCTTTTTCTTTTTTCGGGTCATAATCATCGAGAACAAGATTGATGGCCAGGCCGGGACAGGCAAGGACGCAACGGCCACAACCGATGCATTCACCATCAAATTCGGGGAGCGAAAGAATAGAATCCTGCATGGTGATGCAATTTTTCGGACAGGCTTCCGTGCAGGGATTACAAGGTATTTCCTGCATGCATCTAATGATCGGAAATACCTTGTCACCACCTTCCCCGGGAATAAAAGGATCGCTATCACCGGCATGATGCTTCAAGGTTTCTCCGAATTCTTCCCAGTCACTCGGAACGGGCAGGTCAATACCCATAGATTGGGCTATGCGGCGTCCGATAATTTTTCCGGAAAATATCGCTGCCGATGCTTCAGCAATCTCATTTGCATCTCCGGCGGCATAAGCATCCATACCATATTCCTTCGCCTTTTCAAGGAGTTCATTTACAGGACTTAAGCCAACTGCAATTAGAACTGTATCTACTTCGAATATTTTTTCAGTTCCGGGAATGGGTTTAAACGACTCATCTACAGCAGCAGTAATAACCCGCTCAACCTTTTCGGAACCTTCAATTTTTAAAACAGTATGTGATGTCCAGACCGGAACACCGAAACGTTTAATTTTATCTTCATGAACTTTGTAACCTCCACATTTCTGCAAAGCTTCGACCAGACCGACAACATCAATGCCGGCCTGCAGGGCATGGTAAGCGCCAATCAAACCCACGTTACCGCCACCAACAATAAACAATCTTTCAGCACAGCGGATAAGATCGCGATTGACCAGTGTCTGAAAAGCACCTGCTCCGTAGACTCCCGGAAGGTCAGCTCCGGGAAAAGCCAGGCTTTTTTCTCTGGCGCCGGTTGTAAATAGAACCCTTCCGGCTTTGACCAGTCGATATGTTCCCCCGCCGGAAACACCGAATTTTCGATCGCTGAAAACTCCAACAACGGTAGAATCAAGCCATATATCAACGGTGGGCAGCCTTTTTAAGTTCTCGGCAAGAGTATCACCGATATAAATTCCTCTTTCACCGGCGTAACAATCAGCGACTGAACCAAAAAAGTTATGAGTCTGGAGACTTAACTTTCCACCCAATTCCTGTTTATCGTCGATCAGTAAAACTTTGACGCCCACATTGCCAAGTTCAATGGCTGCGCTTATTCCGGCCGGACCGCCGCCGATAATCAGAACCTCTGTATCAAATTCTGGAGGTTCAGGGATGTCAAAATCCAGTGGAGGAATATCAGATAGAGCAGGAGTCCCCTCTACACTTGTAACAACCATCCCTTCCTTGACCGGAGTCATGCAGCCTTTCACCGGCTTTCCATTTGCAATAACCATGCACTGTGAGCACTGACCATTCACGCAAAAAATACCCTGGGCTCCGCCATCTCTTTCATGATGCCCGAATATATGTATCCCGGACGCATAAAGGGCGGAAGTGATCACCTCATTATTACGGGCTTTTAACCCTGTTCCGTTAAAGGTAAAAGATATCTTTGACGTTTCTGTAGAAGGAATAATCGGATGATTTTTGATCCGGTAACTGTCACTGAGTATTAACTGATCGAGCGGATTTTCCTCTAGTTTAGAAAATATGGGAAGTGGTTTGGGAGATAGGCTTTTTAACCAGGCGCCCGTACGCAGCAGCAGGTTGTACTGCAACAGTTCGGGGATATTTATTGAGTACCAGGTGCAGCTGTCCTGTGGTAATTTCTCAAGTAGTCTATTTCGCTCCAGATCATCAATTAAAAAATTAAAATCTGAACTGTAGCCTGCGCCGGAAGCGCCGGCAAGTGTATTCAGAGAGGTTGCATCGTCTTTTAGCACTCTTATCTCTTCAGAAGGTTCGAAGATAGTATAGACCATTCTCCCGGGATTATTAAGAATATCCTCAGGAGTATCAACAGGTCGGACCTGGATTCCCTTTTCTTTTAAAAATGTAACGGCATGAGCAATAATACCGGGGATTAATGCAGGATCACCAATCAGGGTAAATATTATATGCAGCTCCGGCAGGTTGTCCAGGAAAAGAAGAGCATGATCTTCAGATAAATGCTCATCGAACAAACTTCTCAGGTTTTCATCCAGGAGCGAGCCCGCCTGTTTCCCTGATTTTAACGATGGAAGCAGTTTGAGAGCTAAATCCATTCCCCGTGGTGTTAATTCCTGTCCAATATTGTTTTTAGCGACAATCGGATCGATTGAGTTTACTGTTTCTTTTCTTTTTATCCATGTTTTTAATGGCCCTGCCTGTTCAGGTTCCGGGTTCAGGATAGTTATATAATCAAGATTGCAATCTAATAGTTTTAAAATATTCCTCACATTAGCTACCAGGCTCTCACCGATAACGCCACCCTCCTCATAAGGGCAGCTTAATTTATCACGGCACATGAGAGAAATACTTCGGGCGCCTGATGCCATGGTAAATAAGATAGTAGAGAGATCAATGTTTCCGATGCAACTGACCCGGTATAAACCGGGCATACTATCCGGAAGAGGAGACCGGGGGCATGCAAAAAGGATATCCTGATTATTTAAATCGTCATCTGCAATTGTACTTCTGTAGCAGTTAACCTGTGCAGTTGAAATTTGACTGATCGCTCCGGTCGGGCAAGAACCTTCACATATTCCACAACCAACACAGGCGTTTGAAGAGATAACTGCCCTGGGAAGACCGTCGCTTTTCAGATCAACCCTCGGTATAGAAAAAGGGCAGACTTCTTCGCAAATACCACAGCCCCTGCACAATTTCTCATCAACCGTACAGATCGGTATTTCAAATGTTTTGTTCCAGATTTTTAACTGACAGTTTTGCTGTTCAAAGGGAATTGTCCCGGTCGGACAGATATATGCACATGCCCTGCAGCCGACACAATGATCTGCGACTCCTTCCGGATTGGGTGCAATTATTTTATCGATTCCTCTGCCCTGGGTCGAAATTGCCCCGGGTCCACAATCCTGACATACTCGAACACATAAACCGCAAAGAACGCATTTATTATCGTCAGAACTCAATGCAAAAGAAGTATCATCAATTCCTTCCAGCCGAGCCAGCGCTTTAATTTCTTCGGATCCCGGACATTCGGACATGTATAGCTCAAGCAGGCTTCTTCGGGTTTTCATAACCTCTGAAGTTCGGGTATTAATGATTAGGCCTTCTTCTACCGGATAAAGGCAAGAGGTAACAATTCGGGAAGAGCCAGCCCACTCTTTTTTGTTTACTTCAACCAGGCAGAGTCGACAGGCACCGCTTCTCGGCAGTGATGGATGGTAACATAAAGTTGGTATGTAGATACCGAGATCTCTTATAACATCAAGCAGCATTTTGCCGCTTTCTGTTTCAACCGTCCTTCCGTCAATGTTAATAATGATTTTTTTCTTCATTCTTAACCTTTCTTTAACTTTCAGTTGCCTCAAGGAAATAATTATGCTGCAAATCTATTTTTTAACGAAAACAGCTTCAAAATTACAGGTTGCCAGACAGAGTCCGCAGCGGTTGCATAGTTCCTGATCAATATAATGACGTTCATTTTTTTCTCCGCTGATAGCATTTTGCGGGCAATTACGGGCACAGCGACGGCAGCCAGTGCATAAATCGTTAATCTCATAACTGATTAAGGCGCGGCAGACACCGGCAGGGCAGCGTTTTTCTATAATATGCGCCATATATTCATTTTTAAAATGAGTCAGGGTACTTCTAACCGGATTCGGAGCCGATTTACCCAACCCACATAGTGAGCCCAGTTCAAGAACCGAAAGCAGCTTTTCTATCCGTTCAATATCGTCTGCTACTCCTTCACCGCGGCATATCCTGTCAAGGATAGAATGAAGGTTCGAAATACCGAGACGGCAGGCCGAACATTTACCGCAGGATTCCTGGTTCAAGAAATCGGTAAAGTAACGGGCAACATCAACCATGCATGTATCTTCATCCATTACGATCATACCGCCAGATCCCATCATTGAACCTTCCCGGGTGAGGGTATCAAAATCTACAGGCAGATCCAGTTTGCTTTCAGGTAAACACCCACCTGAGGGCCCTCCGGTTTGAACTGCTTTAAATTTTTTGTTATTAAGTATTCCGCCGCAAACATCATAAATTATTGAACGGAGCGTCATGCCCATGGGAACCTCGACCAATCCGGTGTTCTTAACTTTACCGACAACTGAAAATACTTTTGTTCCAGGGCTTTTTTCAGTACCGGTCGAAGCAAACCAGGCAGCGCCGTTTTCAATTATTGGCGGTATATTAACAAATGTTTCAACATTGTTTAAAACCGTTGGTTGATCATACAACCCTCGTTCTGCAGAGCGGATATACTTAGCTCGCGGCTCGCCTACTTTGCCCTCAACCGATTGCATCAGGGCAGTCGATTCACCACAGACAAAAGCGCCTGTTCCCCTGTTGATTCGAATATCAAAGGAAAAATCGGTGCCGCAAATGTTGTTGCCGAGAAAACCTGCTCTACGGGCCTGGTCAATTGCTTCTTCAAGGTGTTTCAGGGCCCGTGGGTATTCTTCCCTAACATATATATAGCCATGATTAGAGCCTACAGCGTAAGCGCAGATAACCATACCCTCAATTACGGAATGCGGGTCGCCTTCCATTATGCTGCGGTCCATGAAAGCACCGGGGTCACCTTCATCACCGTTACAGATAACATATCTAACCGGCGATTCTATTTTTGCCGTGGTTCTCCACTTCTTTCCAGTGGAAAAGCCTCCTCCTCCCCGTCCTCTCAAACCTGAGTTTTCAACTTCAGTGATAATTTCATTAGAATTCATAAAATAAAGAGCATTCAACAGCGCACTGTAGCCACCCCGGGCCAGGTAATCGTAAATGTTTAAGGGGTTAATTGTACCTACATTTCTTAAGGCGATGCGGTGTTGTCCCGCGAAAAAAGGAATTTCTTCATACCTTGAGATAATCGTCCCGCTGTTCGGTTCATGATAGAGAAGTTTCTCAACATAGCGGTTGTTTAATAAGGTTTCATTAACTATTTCTTTAACATCTCCGGGTTTAACACCGGAATAAAAGACTTCATCAGGTATTATGATTACCAGGGGCCCTTTTTCGCAAAAACCCTGGCAACCTACTGTTTTCATCTCTAAAGAAACAGGGATTTCAAGATTTAACTCTCCCAGAGCTTCTTTAAATGAGCCGGCAACCTCCAGGCTGCCCTTGGCAATACATCCGGTACCGGCACAAACCAGAACTCGTTTTTCTTTCAAAGCGTTCATGCTTCTGGCTAATTCCTGCAAAGTTTTAAAGTTTTGAGGAGAGTTGATTTTTTCCAAACCAATATCCGGAACTTCTTCGACAGCAGTGCTTTCCAACTCTCCATCTGCAGCCGTCTTGCTTTTTCGCAGCTCTTTGGATAGAGTCGAAGTGGTGACGCTGCCATGATATTTACCGTCGATTACAACAACCGGTCCCATGGCGCAGGCACCTACACAATGAACCGAATTCAAAGAAAACTCTCCATCTGCTGTTGTCTCTCCGGCCTTGATGCCAAGTTCGTCAGAAGCTCTGCTCATCAAAACAGAAGCACCGCGTATATGGCAGGCGGTGCCTTCGCAAATATCAACTCGATGTTTTCCCTTTGGACGTAACGAAAATGATTTATAAAAAGTAGCAACTGAATAAATCTGTGCTTCCGGTATATTGAGTTTCCTTGAGAGATACTCCACTGAATTCGAAGATATGTAACCTGTAGCGGATTGAATATCCTGCAGCATCATTATCAGGTTGGAAATGTCGTGGTTGTGTTTACTGATAGTTTCATCAAATATTGATTTTTCTTTTTCCATAAAAAAATTATAACATTGACTAAAAGTCAATGTCAATGAAAATGCCAGGTTCAACAGGCCTTTCAACTTGCCACCGGAAATTCTTCGCGAAACCATCCACAACTGAGCTTCCGCCACCACCTCTGGATGGCCTTCCCTCAACCTCCGGTTCGCTACTAACCTTCCGTGCTGCGATCTCCGGCAAATCCCGGTCTTGCGACCTTTCAGTTACCGGTTCTTTCAGCGACCCGCATCGGAGGAATTGTTTCAACAGAATCAGTTTTACCTTCTTCCACTGAATCTATCCTCTTCTCCGGATCTGGTTTGCTGTCCAGTCTCTCGGAACCTGGCAAGATCATTATGGATCAATTAATCAGACTTGTCAATACCTTTTATAAAATTAATAATATTATAATCAATTTTAACTGGCAAAAAGCTTATGAATCGCATCGATTGCCCAGTCAAGATCTTTTTTATCTATAATCAACGGTGGGGCAAACCGAATAACATTGTCATGTGTTTCCTTGGCCAGGATTCCCATCTTCATCAGTTCTTCACAGTAGGGTCGTGCTTTTTCGGTTAATTCTACCCCCACAAATAAGCCCTTTCCTCTAATATCCATGACAACCGGGTTAGCAATATCTTTCAGTTTGCTGAGGAAGTATTTCCCGAGATCAGCTGAATTTTCAACAAGTTTTTCTTCTTTCATCACCTGCAGTGCTCTGATTGAAACTGCACAGGCCAGTGGGTTTCCGCCGAAAGTAGAACCATGTGAGCCAGGTTCAAAAACGCCAAGAATCTCTTCGTCGGCTGTAACCGCAGAAATCGGCAGCACTCCTCCTCCAAGCGCTTTGCCGAGAATGTAAACATCGGGGATCACTTTTTCCCAGTCACAGGCAAACATTTTTCCCGTTCTGCCAAAACCGGTCTGAATTTCATCGGCAACAAAAAGAACATTATTATCTTTACATAGCTTATATGCCTCTTCCAGGTAGCCTTCAGGAGGAATGATTATCCCCGCTTCACCCTGAACCGGCTCAACAAGAAAAGCGCAGGTATTATTGTTAATTGCGGCCTTCAACGCATCAATACTGCCGTATTCAATAATTTTAAAACCGGGAGAAAAAGGTCCGAAATCAGCCTTGTAAGCTTCATCGGAACTGAAAGATACAATTGTAGTTGTCCGTCCGTGAAAATTGCCTCTGCATGTAATAATCTCTGCCTTGTCGGGCGCGACCTTCTTGATCCTGTAAGCCCAGCGCCTGACCGCTTTAATTGCAGTTTCCACCGCTTCTGCACCCGTATTCATCGGTAAAACCATTTTCTTGCTGGTCAGTTCAGAAAGCATCCGGCAAAATGTACCGAGGTGGTCATTGTGAAAAGCTCTGGAAGTAACCGTTATTCGGTCAGCCTGTTCTTTTAATGCGCTGATAATTTTCGGATGACAATGTCCGAAATTCATTGCTGAATAGGCGCTGAGCATATCCATGTAACGATTGCCCTCGGGATCTTCAACCCAGACTCCCTTCCCTTTTGTCAATACAACCGGTAAAGGAAGATAATTGCGAGCGCTGTACTGTTCAGTAACTTTTAAAATCTCGCTTGTTGACGGCATGATTATCACCTCATAATTTATTTTTTGTAGAAATAAATTTAAATGAGATGCCACTTGTTGTATGCGGCATCTCACAATTTACAGTGGCAGGGGAGACAGGACTTGAACCCGCAGCCTGCGGTTTTGGAGACCGCTGCTCTGCCAGTTGAGCTACTCCCCTTTATCAGTAATCATTTTATTCTATTTACCCATCCTTGTCAACGAATCCTGTAGATAAGTTGAGATAATAGATAGCTATCGTGTATGATATAATATATGCATTAATTTGTCTCCATCTGGGAGGGGTCGCTATGCCCGAGACCGTTCAAAAACCTGCTTATTTTGAACGAGTTACACGTTTGAAAAAACGGGTGCTCGAAACAAAACCGGAAATGGACCTTGAAAATGCCCGCCTTCTAACAGAGGGTTTTATCGATGCTGAAGGTGAACCACTGGTAGTTAAAAAAGCTAAAGCCTTCCGCAACCAGTGTCTGAAGAAAACTATAAAGATCTGGGATGACGAATTAATCGTCGGCTGTTCAGGCAGCAAGATCAGGGCCGGCATACTTTGTGCCGATTCCTGCTGGTCAGTTCTCGACAAAGAACTTGAATCAATTAATTCCAGGCAGTATGATCCTTTTTTTCTACCGCCGGAGGATCGTAAAATCTTTGAAGATGAGGTTCGTCCATACTGGAAAGGGCGATCAAATTATGAAGAATGGCAGGCTCAGATTCCCGAAGATACCAGGATATTACGCGATTGTGGTGTTATATATATTGATCGTAAGGCTGTTCGCGGCTGGGGTGAAACAACAGCTGGATATACCTGGCTGATCAACGAGGGCATTACCGGCATCATTAATTATATTGAAGAAGCCCGTTCAAAGCTCGACATTACAAATCCGGGTGAATATGAAAAGGATTATTACCTTCAGGCACTGTTAATAGTTGCTGAAGGAATTATCAAGATGGCCAATCGCTATGCAGATGAAGCAGATAAATTGGCTGTTAATGAAGAAAATCCGGAGAGAAGAAAAGAACTTAGACTCATTGCCGAAACATGCAGACAGGTACCGGAGCATCCGGCCAGGACCTTCCGGGAAGCCTTACAATCGATCTATTTTTACCAGACCATGCTTTTCATGGAACAGAATGCTGCGAGCTATAATCCCGGCCGTATGGACCAATATCTATGGCCATTTTATAAAGCAGATCTTGAAGCAGGCCGGCTGACCAAGGAAGTGGCTCAGGAGCTTCTCGACTGCCTCTGGGTTAAATTCAGTGAGCCATGTTTGTTTCAGGACGCGGTTACTGCCGAGTTTGCAGCAGGTTATCCCATGTTTCAGAATGTCTGTGTTGGCGGGTTAGATGATACCGGAAAAGATGCCGTCAATGAATTATCATATATGATCCTGCAGGCCACCATGGATGTTCAGCTCTATCAGCCTTCCCTCTCGGTCCGGTATAGCGTTGCCAAGAACCCGAATAAATTTCTACGAAAAATTGTTGAATTGATCAGCCTGGGCACGGGATTTCCCGCTTTCCACAATGATGACATTGGAATCATGATGCTGATGAACAAGGGTATACCCCTCACTGAAGCTTATAACTGGAACCCCTGCGGATGTGTTGAAACCAATCTTGAGGGCAGGCTGCGTCAATTTACTGCTCTGGCTGACATTAATTTAGGCAGTATAGTTGAGTTTGCCCTACTCGACGGCCAGAACAGGAAAAGCGGCCTCTACGCTTCAAGCAGGACCGGAGATCCCCGTAATTTTAAATCTTATGATCAATTCTTAAATGCTGTCAAGAAACAGATTCAGCATACGATCCGGGCAGTAGTCGCCGGCAGCCATGTAATTGATGAGATTGGGTTGAACCGGCCTGTCCCCGCCTTATCGCTGACCTTCAGGGAATGTATCGATAAAGCCCTTGATTACTCACGGGGAGGTGCCAAATATAATACGGGAAACGGAATAATTCTGATCGGTGTTGCTGACCTTGTTAACAGTATCGCGGCTGTCAGGCATCTGGTTTATGACACTGAAGCAGTAACAATGACTGAACTGCTCGATGCTCTTGACAAGGATTATGAAGGGAAAGAAGAACTTCGAAAACTTTGCATCGCCGCTCCGAAGTTTGGGAACAATGATGATAACGTTGACCGGATTGCAGGTGAAATTTTTACATTTATTGCTGATGAAATCGAAAAATATTGCAGTAAATACGGGAAAATGACTCCCGGTATCCTTCCGGTATCCGGAAATACTCCTTTTGGATTGGAGGTTGGCGCCCTTCCATCGGGCCGCAAAGCCTGGCAGCCTCTGGCCGATGGAGTAAGCCCCAGCGGTGGAACTGATTTTAACGGGCCAACGGCAATTCTGAAATCTGTTGCCCATATTCCACACGGTCGGTTTGTCCAGGGCACTCTGCTAAACATGAAAATTGAACCGGCCATGTTAAAAACCGAAAACGGTATTGCCCAGTTGATGGCCTTACTTAAAAGCCTGTGCAGCCTCGGTGTTTACCACGTGCAGTTTAACGTTGTCGATCAGGAAACTCTGATCAAGGCTCAGAAAAATCCGGAAAAATATAAAGGCTTACTGGTCCGAGTAGCCGGTTATACTGCCTATTTCACAGAGCTGGGTAAAGATGTTCAGGATGAGATAATCGGACGGACCGTTCAACAGGGTATATCTGTGGGGTGAACCAGTTGATTTTAAACAAGAATACAACCGGTTTACTCCTGAGAGTCGAAAGATCTTCCCTCCATGACGGCCAGGGACTGAGAACCGTTGTCTTTCTTAAAGGCTGTCCGATGAACTGCGCCTGGTGTTCCACTCCTGAGTCACAGCAGTTTGAACCGGAGAAAGGCTATTCAGCAAAACTCTGCACAGCCTGCGGCCGATGTATCGACGTATGTCCGCAAAAGGCTATCGTTTATGCTAAGGATAAATCATCCGTTATTACTGATAAAACTAAATGCAGAACCTGTTTTACCTGCTTTGAAGTTTGCCCCTCAAATGCTATCAAGAAATATGGCACACAATGCAGTGTGGAAGAATTGGTCGATACAATCAGCAGGGACGAGATTTTTTACTTTTACTCCGGTGGAGGTGTAACCGTCAGCGGTGGTGAGCCTCTCGCACAGGCCGATTTTACTGCCAAGCTGCTTAAAGCCTGTAAAATGATTGGAATCAATACCGCTATTGAAACCAGTTTGCAGGCTGAATACAAAGAAATAGAAAAGCTGCTGCCCTGGCTTGATACAATATATGTTGACATTAAACATATGAATCCGGTGGAACATGAAATGTGGACTGGTATTACCAACAGGGAGATACTTCAAAATATCCGCATAATTGACCAGAGCGAATTTCCCTTGGCGATTGTAATCAGACTGCCACTTGTCCCCGGATTTAACGATGGAGAAGATAACCTTATAGAATTAGCTTCTTTTTTAAATAACCTGTCCAGGATCCGGGGACTTGAAATTCTTCCTTATCACCGCCTGGGTTCAGATACATACAGCTACCTGGAACGTGATTACAGGTGTTCCGCTATACTCCCCCCTGATCAGAACAAGCTTGAAGAAACGCAATCCTTCTTAAAAGGAATGATGCCGAACATCACTATCAAGGTCGGCAGTGGGTATCTTTAGGAAATTATTAAATCAGCGCAATATAAATCCGTATTTCAGTGGATCTTCCGGATCAATCAGCATCCGATTAATTCCGCAGATATGTGCAGAGCCGGTGACTTTAGGGATTACTGCATCATAGTCGCCAAATTTTAGCTTTTCCACAGCCTCACCTTTAAAACAGGTCCCTAATATTGATTCAACAGTAAAGGATTCTCCTACTTTTAGTTCGTTTCGGGCCAGTTGCAGTGCAGTCCTGGCGCTTACCCCTGTTCCGGTAGGACTTCGATCAACCTCTCCATCGGCAAAAATACAGACATTTCTGCTGTGATTCTCTTTTTCATAGGCTTTTCCGACAAAAATAACCCCGTAGAGAAAACTAAGATCTTCTTCGAAGGGGTGAACTACTTTTCTTCGATCCATGACAGCCTGTTTAATATTGACTCCCAGTTCTATTAATCTTCGGAATCCTTTTTCATTCAATTCCACCTCAACCTCTTCAGCCCTGACAAAGGCATAAAAAGCTCCGCCGAAAGCAATGTCATAATTAATTAAGCCCAAGCCCGGTACATCAATCTGTTGATCGAAAGCATAGACAAAAGAAGGAACATTGAGGAAAGATACTTCTGCCACTCGGCCGTTTTTCCAGTGAGGTGTTGAAATCACCCTCCCTGCCGGTGTATCAATTTTTACTTCCCTGATATCTTCAGGCAAATTCAGCATACCGGTTTCAAGGACGACCTTTGTTACTGCAATAATTCCATGACCGCACATACTGCTGTAACCTTCATTGTGTAAAAATAAAACACCGAAATGTCCATCAGGAGTTACCGGTTCAGTAACCAGGCATCCATACATGTCGGCGTGTCCTCGGGGCTCCCACATCGTAGCGGTTCGCAAATGGTCGAAATTAGACATAGCATGACGTCTTTTATCAAGAATTGTTGCCCCCTTCAGGACGGGGTAACCGCCGGTATAGATACGTAGGGGTTCACCTCCCGTATGAGCGTCAATAGCAGTGATGCTGATCCAGTCATCAGGCGGATCCCAATCCATCTTTAAAACCTCCATTATGCATTATGATTTTTTACTAAAAATCTTTTGGCAATAATACAATATTATAATAAGAGCGGTAGAAGCTGCAAATGTTGCAGTGAGCCCAACAATATTTTCCATATAATCAGGCTTAACCAAGAGGATAAAACCGAGAACAAGCATAAGGCAGCCTGCGGCAAGCTTTAGCAGACGTCCTCTCTCTTCAGTTAATTTAACTGCGCGCATCCTGATCATGGCCACGGCAAAGATGATCAGCTCAATTAGAAGGTATAAAAAGATGTATAAAACAAATAAAAGAGCAAATTGAGTAATTGAAAGGTCCATTCTACTTATTATACTGCTCCAGATAAAGGGAAAGCCTGCAGTACAGGGTATCTCAACCAAAGATATGCCAAGGGCCATGACGACTGTTGCCAGGACCATGGGGATAAAAGATTTCGTGTAGAATATATTGCGGACCTGCTTGTAAAACTTACTTTTATATGAATCCGGAATGGAAAATGATATCCCTTCTTTAAACCAGAAGAAATCTTTGATACTGACCAGGCCGAGTATGATAACAATTGCTGCAACAATATTGCGGATCCAGAAAAGTTGGCCGACAAAGATCATGATATTAAGAACACCCAGCATAAATAATCCGTAAACGGCAGCAGTAACGATCAGAAAGGTTAAACCGACCGCAAATATTCTTCTGCGCGATGCAGAATGAACAATTATGGCAAGCAGAAATGTAAGAACAAAGAGCGAGCAGGGGTTAAACCCATCAAGGGAAGCGATGATAACAGTTGTAAGAAGAATTGGCGTAGTTTCAAGGTTAATTTCACCGATCATGGGAAACCTGACAGTATTTATCTCACTTTCTTCAGATTCAGCAGAAAGTGAAGCCTCTATAGTGGCGAGAATATCATTCTGATTAACTTCAGAAAAACCTATCCAGTATCTATCGCCAAAGACTACTGTAGGGAAACCGAAAATTTCGATACCCAGTTCGTTTCTTTTTTGATCGTAAATCGCTCGTCCGTCCTGGTCATAAAATACTTCATAGATTTCAACTGTAACAGGATAGTCTTCAAATAAACCGACGTGGTCCTCTGGCTTGCTGCATACCGGACAATGGCCCCAAAAGTAATAAAGGATTTCTCCCTCACCTTCTTTTAGTGTTTCGGATGCCTCTGTTGAAGCATTCGCTGCAGTAAGTAATATAGCAAAAATAAATATTAAAAGATAATATTTAGTTCGTTCAAAATGTTGCATTTATTTTATTCACCCAGGTAAGCTTTTACAATACTTTCGTCTTGGCTAAGTATAGATGCTTCTCCCTCCATGACAATTTCACCTGTTTCAAGGACATAACCCCTGTCGGCTAGTTTCAGAGCAACCTTGGCGTTTTGCTCCACCAGCAAAATTGTTGTACCCTCATTATTTATTTGTTTGATGATATCCATAATATTTTGTACAATTATTGGGGCTAAACCCATCGATGGCTCATCAAGCATTAAAAGCTTTGGCTCCGTCATTAAGGCTCTGCCGATGGCCAGCATTTGCTGTTCTCCTCCCGACAGAAAACCGCCCATCTGTTTTTTCCTTTCGCTAAGTACGGGGAAAATTTTAAACACCTTATCTATTCTTTTTTGTCGTTCTGCATTATCTTTAAGGGTAAATGAACCTAATTCAAGATTTTCTAAGACCGACAGCTCTTTAAAAATCATTCGTCCTTCAGGAACGTGAATAAGCCCTTTTTCCACTATAGCATAAGGGTCATGACGCGTAATATCCTCGCTGAAAAAATTTACAGTTCCGGAAAATGCATGAACAAGACCCGAAATTGTTTTAAGTGTTGTACTTTTACCTGCTCCATTTGCTCCGAGCAAAGCGACTATTTCACCTTTCTTAACTTTAATATCAATGCCTCTCAGAGCGTAGATCTGACCGTATTTAGTTTCAAGTTCTTTTAATTCAAGCACTGTTTCACTCATACGGCATTCTCCTTTTCTTCCTTGCCAAGATAAGCTTCAATTACACGAGGATTATCTCGGACTTCTTTCGTGGTTCCTTCGGCTATCTTTACTCCGTAATCGATGACGAAAATATTTTCTGATATTTTCATGACTAAACCCATATCGTGTTCGATTAGAAAAATCGTAATTTTTCTTTCTTCACGAATTTTCTTCATCAAGTCGATTAATCTAGATTTTTCATCACGATTTAAGCCTGCAGCCGGTTCATCAAGCAGAAGAAGTTTAGGTTGAGTGGCCAAAGCCCTGGCCCATTCAATACGTCGTTGGTCGCCGTAAGGTAAATTTTTGGCTAGCTGGTTTTTTTTATCTAAAATTCCCACAAAGTCAAGGCACTCCTCCGCAACTTCCCGGATCATTTTCTCTTCTTTCTGCTGTTCTTTTGTTCGAAGGACAGTGGCGATAAATGCGGCATTAGTTCTACAATGCATTCCAGACATGACATTCTCGAGGACAGTCATCTGTTTAAACAATCTAAGATTCTGGAATGTGCGAGCCATGCCCATGTAAGTAATAACATGTGGCTTTTTATTAAGTAAACTTTCCCCTTTGAAAATCATATCTCCGCTGCTAGGCTTATAAAAACCGGTAAGGCAGTTAAATACACAGGTTTTGCCGGCACCGTTCGGCCCAATCAAACTTCGTATTGATCCTTCCTCAATTTCCAGTGATAAATTATTGACAGCACACAGACCGCCAAATCTTAACGTTAAGTCTTTAATTTCTAAAAGAGCCACCGCAACACCCCATTATTTTTTTGTTGATATGTATTGACGATCGGGCCATATACCCTGTGGACGATAAAGCATCAAAAGAAGAAGAACAAAGGCGAATATTATTAATCGGTATTGACCGATGTCTCTCGATATTTCAGGAAATATTGTTACAATTGCTGCACCCAAAATAACTCCCGGTATCTTCCCCATCCCGCCTAAAACGACAGCTAAAAGAAACATTACTGAATGAAGAAACATAAACGATTCTGGTGATATTGCTGTCATTTTGGCAGAGTATAATGAACCGGCAAGGGCTCCAAAAGCAGAACCGATAATGAATGCATAAAGCCTTGCTGATACAACATTAATACCCATTGCGGAAGCCGCATCTTCATCTTCCCTGATGTACTCCCAGGCTCTACCCATACGTGAATTATGTAGGCGGTATGAAGTAAATATTGCTAAAATTGCTAAAATAAAAAACATATAATAAAAATGTGTAATTTGATTTAAAACATAACCAAAAATCACAGGTCTTTCAATCCCAATTAAACCTATTGCTCCTCCAGTTATACCTATATTTCTAACTGTAAGTCTAACAATCTCACCAAAACCTAAAGTAACAATTGCAAGGTAGTCGCCTCTTAATCTTAATGTGGGGGCACCGATTGCTAACCCTGCTATAATAGCCGCCAGTATACTAACCGGTAGGGTTGCCCAAAAATTTATTCCATATACAGCACTTAAAATGCCTGTTGTATAAGCTCCAACCGCAATAAATGCAGCATAACCGAGATGAAGAAGCCCGGCAAAACCGACAATAATATTCAATCCGAGACATACAGTGATGTAGAAGAAAAGGTTGGACATAACTTCTTGAGTAAATCTACTTGAAGTTTGAGGCAAAATTATCAGGAAGGATATTATAATAAAAAAGGTAAAATAGCGTAAAACATTGTTGTCAAACAAATTATAAATTTGATCGATCACTGCCGGATACTTTTTTGGTGAATGTGACGACTTTTTCATCTCTGCCATTAAGCATTACATCCTTTCACTCTCAACACGCCCAAGTATACCGGTAGGCTTGAAGATTAGAAATAAAATTAAAAATACGAATGAAAAAACATCTTTCCAAACTGTGCCAACAAAGGGAATCTGGGTAGCAAATGCCTCTAGAAGCCCCAAGAGTAATCCTCCGAGCATGGCACCCGGTATAATGCCTATACCTCCAATAACCGCTGCTGTAAAGGCTTTTAAACCGATTAAAAATCCCATGAAGAAGTGGATTGTTCCATAATAAACTCCTGCCATAATACCTGCAGCCGCTGCAAGTGATGATCCAACAAAAAAAGTAATAGCAATAATTTTGTATACATTGATTCCCATCAGCTGGCAGGTATCCCTATCAAGTGCTATTGCACGCATTGCCTTTCCGTACATTGTACGTGTAATAAACATATGCATTAAAAACATTAAGGCAAGAGCAGCAACTAATAAAACAATACGGGTTTCTGTTAAACGCAGTGGTCCAATAAAAAAGCTTTCATGAGTTAAACCGGTACGAAAAGGCCTTGCCTGGCCCTGTGTTATCAGTAGCATGCTATTATAGATGATCATTGAAACAGCAAGAGCAGTGATTAATATTGATAGTCGAGGAGCTTTAAGCATAGGGCGGTAGGCAACTCTTTGAATTGTGACTCCAAAAAGGCCAACAAAGACCATGGTAATCAACAATGCGGCAATTATACCCAGCCATGCGTTACCAAAGGCTGGTGACAATAATCCGAGAGCCACCATTCCTGTAAATGCCCCAAACATGTAAATATCACCATGGGCGAAATTCAGAAGTTTAATAATTCCATAAACCATTGAATAACCGATAGCAACCAGACCATAAAACGAACCAATCAATAACCCGTTGAAAAGCTGCTGTGCAAAAATTTCCCAGAAAGACATTTATTCACCCCATCATTATGAAGCGCAGGCCTGATAGATCCAGGCCTGCGCTTCTCTATGTCCTTAGGTTTATTCAGCGAATGTCCATTTTCCATCTTCCACAACAAGGATTACGAAGTTGCTTCTTCCTAATGTATTCTTTTCTGTAAACATTACCTCGCCGGAAATTCCCTGGAATCCATCTGTAGCAGCAAGGGCATCCTTGATGGCGGTATCATCAAATGAACCTGCACGTTCGATGGCATCAGCCAAGAGGTACATGGCATCGTAGGTAAGGCCTGAGTATGCACCAGGATCTGAGTTAAACATTTCTTTATAATTGGTAACAAATTCTGCTGCAGCCGGGTTTAGGTCAGCAAATGGTGGGGCTGTACAAAATACTCCATCGGCATAAGGGCCCGCAAGTTCTATAAATGCCGGTGCACTCGATCCGTCGGCTACGATAATTATGCCTTCATACCCTGCCTCGCGGAGCTGACGTACAATTAGAGCTCCCTCAGCGTGATATGCGGTCCAGTAGATACCATCCGGATTGGCAGACATAATTGTTGTTACAAGAGCAGAAAAATCCTGCTCTCCAGTCGTAACGGTATCATCGGTCAGAACAATTTTTCCTTTTGCTTCCCACTGTTGTTTGGTCAGCATTTTCAGGTCAGTGGCAAATGCACTTCCATCGTCGATTAGACCGATAGTTTCAACTCCTTGCTTTTCAAACCAGCCAATTGCATTTTCTGCCTGCATATCACCAGTACTGTTAATCATGAAAGTCCAACCCGGGTTTTCTTCGACAAGACTGGTTGCATTTGCTGCAGCTACGACGAGTGGAATTCCAGCATCACCGTATATCTTTAGGGTTGGCAGTGTGGCGCCGGAACAGTATCCGCCGACAACACCAACAACTTCTTCAGAAACAAGCTTACTTGCAGCTGCTGTTGCTTTAGCGGGATCGCATTCATCATCACCAGTTGTTGTGACAACTGTGTGACCTAAAATTCCCCCGGCGGCATTGATTTCATTAACCGCCAGTTTAACAGCATTTTCCATGTCAATTCCATTCTCAGAATATGCACCTGTTACTGGAACCATTATACCGATCAAGATGGTACCCTCTTCTTCACCCGGACCCTCATCATCCGGGCCGGTTGTATCCTGACCGCAGCCAAAGATACCAAAGGCAAACAAAACCAAAACGAGCATTATAATCCATTGTTTCTTAATCAAATCAAATGACCTCCCCTAAAAGTAAATTTCAACGCAATAATGATTTGAATTCTTCAACTAACCTTTTTCTCAAGAATTGATCTATATTGCCCGTATCCCCTCCCTGCATAATTAACTAAAAACTAAATCCTTTCGAATACGACATACAATCCTATTATACTTAATAGTCTTACCTTATTCACGAGTTTTTTAATTCGCTATCCAACCAGACTTTCCTTTAAACTGAAAATACTAAATATTCTTATCTTATAATCACCCACCGGCAATAAGATGGTGAGCCTGAACAACTGCATTGTCAGGTATAATAAACTCCGACCATTCTTCTGCTTTAACCGGTTGTCCGTTCACCTTGACAAGGATCATTGGGTAGGTATAATTCATCTCACTGAGCAGCTTTTCAACGGTCAGATTATCACGCCAATCCATTTTTCTGCCGTTAACTTCAATCATTTAAATTCTCCTTTGTCTTATAGATGATCCTTGACAACTTCCACTACTTCCGGCAGATCCATGCCTATTTCTTTTAAGTGCTCTAAGGTAGGCACACCATTATTGGTCCATCCTCTTCTTTTGTAAACCACATCGATCAGTGTTTCATAACGGTTTTCGCGATATTTGCGCATTTCTTTTACTTTTTCTGCTGTTGTCATCCCGGATGGATTAATCCCTACATCTTCCTTGAGCTGTTTATCATATCGTTCCACCCTGGACTCGTATTCTTCTTCCGTAACAGGACCAAGAGCCCGGTATGGAGCGGCATCATGTTCCCTGGTTCCATATCCCATCCTCAGATTGAAGACTCTCTGGAAGTTATATACTCTTTCTGACTGGCGGATCAGCTCATCCTTATCAATTTTAACTCCGGTAACCCCGTAGAATAGATCTACGTAGTTTTGAACATGTTCGGGTATTTTTTCAGGACTTTCTGTCATCGCATTTCCTTCCGGAATGATATCATTCCAGGGAAGCTTACAGAGACCCTGCAGACCAAACCATGTTCTGAACATTGGAAAATAATGAAGTGCTTCCGCTTTTTTTTCAAAAGTGGGAAGCTGGTTATTAACCATATCCATGAAAATCAACCAGGCTTCATCATGCTGTGGTCCCTTGTTGGTCAAAGCATAGCCGCCCTGCTGGGCAAGCGATTCCTTGGCCTGATACTGGGAATATTCAAGCCCCTTGTTTTCCATACCGATATCCTGTAAAAAGGCAGGATCGGCGCCATATTCTTCAGAAAATATCTTTTTCATCCGCCGGACGCCCTGTCCGGCTACTTTTCCAAAGCCGCGGCCCTGGCCCATCTGGTGAAGCAACTCCATCGCTGCATCAGCATTACCAAAGCTCAACTCGAGCCCGCCTGTTATCTCCTTGTTAATGATTCCATTTTCATAACACTCCATGGCAAAGGCGATTATTGTTCCGGTTGAAATAGTGTCGATTCCGTATGTATCACAGTAGAAGTTAGCCTCAATTACGTAATCCGGATCAAAAATACCGCAGTTTGAACCAAGACCGGCAGCATTTTCATATTCAGGCCCGTCTACCAGCACTTTTTCGCCTTTAAACGGTCCAGTTTTAAGTTGGTAATTATCCACTGCCTTGCAGCAGGAGAGAGCACAGCCAACCCAGCAGCCATCAGGCATATTTTGAGTAAATCTACTGCGAAGAACCTCGGATGAAATTTTTACTGCATCGGGGTGGGAACCATATTTGAAATTGTGTACAGGAAGTAAGTCGTAATCATTCATTGGTGTCATTAAGTTGGCCGTACCTATTTGCCTCATCCTGAACTGTTGATCATCGAATTTATTTATCTCCCGGGTGATTTTAACACCCGTTTTGGCAATTATTTCAGGATAAGCAGGGTTATTGCTTTTTCCACTGAGGCTCGAATATTTTACTACAAGCGCTGCTAATTTCTTATCCCTGAAAACAGTCCCGATCCCACCACGTCCTGCCTGCTTCATTCTGGCAACCTTTCGTCGTAAGTCATAAAAGGAGAAATTAAGAATTCCCACTTTTGTATGCTCTCCGCCGATTCCCGATGAAACAACAGAAATATTTTTCTTATCACGCTCATTTTCTGCGAACAACTCTGTAAGCTGCTCGCTTACAAGATGGCTTGCACCCGGGTCAATTTCTATTTCTTCAATGGTAACCTTTCCCGAATCTCCATCAATAACTACGACAACATTTTTTTCAGCCTTACCCTGTATTTCAAGAGCATCCCATCCGGAAAACTTCATAAATGGACCGAAAAAGCCGCCCACATTGCTGTCAATAACAAGATTGGTAAGCGGTGAAAGTGTAACAACCAGAGATTTACCCGAACCGGGGTACTGGGTAATACCACCAATCGGTCCCGGAGATATAACTATTTCATTTTCCGGGTCGCTCCATTTTGTTTTCGGAGTTACTGCATTCCATAGATACCAGAGGCCGAAACCCTTTCCTCCGATAAATTTATCTTTCATCTGCTGAGTAACATCTTTCGGTTTAACCGACAAATCAGAAAGATTGACATAGAGTGTTTTACCGGAATACCCTTTCTCTACAGTTGCCGGTTCATAGTTAAACTCGGCAAGCACCTTTCTGGAATCACGTATTTTATCCAGATTATCAGACATTACGAGTCGCCTCCTTATAGGGGATTTCCACTTCTTCCATGAAAATTGCTTCGGTGGGACATTCTTTCGTGCAGCGGGCGCAGGATATACATTTGAAAGGCTCGGTCAGCGATTCGTGCCAGAACATTGTCTGTGTGGGACATACCCCCACACAGTTGAAGCAGCCGACACAGAGTTTTTTATTTAAGATTACCACCCCGCTCTTCGCTCTGGATAAAGCCAACACCGGGCATACATCAATGCAGACTCCACACTGGTTGCAAACTTTAATGGCAACCCCTGGATCTTCGCCGATCTCTTCAACCTGAATGGATGATTTTTCTCGGTTATCCTCTTTGAAATAATACGATGAACAGGTTGTTTCACAGGCGCCGCAGAGAGTACATAACTCTTCATTCTTTTCTACAATTTTCAAAAATTCCACCTCCAAAATATATAAATTGTTCAATTAATGTCTTTTTATGGAATTTAGCCTGGGTGTAAGATATTATTGCCATCACAGCCTATATTATATCATAATTCACTTACCTAAATGCTTGTGAATTGCTTGAGCTGTTCTAGTTATTGACAGCCCCGCTTTTCCGGTACAGCAGAGTTCCGGGGGAAGCAGTCGGCCGACCTGATCAAGCGCCTCAATTGATTCATCCAATGGAATTACTTTGTCGAATCCGGCCAGAGACATATTCGCAGCGGCTACAGCATTCAAGGCAGCCAGGATATTTTTACCGAGACAGGGTACTTCCACCCTGTCTGCAACAGGATCGCAGGCCAAACCCAGAATACTCTGCAGGGCAAGAGCCGCCGCATCCATAGCCTGTTTCGGGCTGCCACCGGTCATTTGAACCAGGGCTGCAGCACTCATTGCTGATGCTGATCCGCACTCAGCCTGGCATCCACATTCTTCTGCGGCAAAGGTACTCTTCCAGGCAATTAGCACCCCGATTATTCCGGCAGCCAGAACTGCCCGGGCAAGATTTTGATCAGATATTTCAAGTTCCTCTGCTGTTGTTATCAGCGCACCCGGAAGAACTCCACAGGAACCAGCTGTAGGAGCGGCTACTATCGTTCCCATGGCACTTTTAACTTCCATAACTGCCGTGGAATAAGCAATGATCTTTTTCAGGTAGGCACCTCCAAGCAGAGGCTGGCCGCTTTTTAGGATATTAGCTGCCTGGGCACCTAAAATTCTGTTATCGTATTTAGTGCCCGAAAGGCCTTCGACAACAGAATTTTTCATAACCCGAGCCAGGTTTTCAGCGAACTGTATAACATCGTCTTCAGTTATACTCCCTCTTGCGCTTTCATATTGTACAGCGATTTTCCATAGTGGCTGATCATTTTTCTCCATAATTTTATATAGCTTATCGGCATCCGGATAAAGAAAATAATCGTTTACAATTGAACGAACCGGCATAACAGGATCCAGTTCAACAGTCTTCCCGGGTAAATTCAAATCTTGCCGTAATTTCGAAATTGAATTTAATACTCCTGGAGGCAATTTATCAGCAGTCTCCAATATAAATAGTTCCGATAAAGGATCACTGGCATGGTGCAATTTAAACTTACCGGGAATCAAAGACTCTATTGTGTCAGTAAAATTGTTAAGCTTTGTTAGATCTGAATCGCTGATAAAAAATAAAGTTACAAAATTATCTCCTTTTATCGAAAACTCAAAGTTGTTGATTCTCAGCAGTTCGATCATACCCCCTCCGGTTGACAAAAAAAGAAATTCTGTTGAAAGATTATCTTTATCAACAACTCTTATCCGGTATGTATTGGGGTGTTTTGCCTGATAATCAACAATTTGAAACTTCAAATCAATACCTAGAGTTTTAACTTTGTTAAGGGAGTTGACCAGGTTTTTTTCATCGGTATTCAAACCGAGCAGTCCGGCGGCAATACCGATATCAGTCCCCTGACCATGATAGGTAGTGGCCAGTGAACCTGAAGGTGTAAACTCTACTATACATGATTTAATTTCGCCACTGACATATTGGTTAATGATCCGGCCGATTCTGACCGATGCCGCTGTATGAGAGCTTGACGGGCCCCGCATAACAGGTCCGATAACGTCATTGAATATACTTGGCGGTAGCTTGTTCATGTATCTACTCCTAGCGAATTATATTCTGTCCAATCCCTTTTTCCAGCGCCTTCCGGTAAATCAGTTCTGCAACAGTAATATCAAATAAAGCCATTCCGACCGACTTGAAAAGTGTGGTTTCATTTTGTGGATAATTGTTTCTTTTTGATTCCAGGTATTCGTTAAAAGGAACAATCTGATCCCTGCTGATCCAATCTTTCTTCAAGGGGGTGATCAAATCTCCTGATTCTTCAAGGCCGTGTACCGTGTCGATAAATACATTTTTCACCAGCGAATAGAGTGATTCCGGGAATTCACGCATCTGTGGTTTATACGAGCCGATTCCGATATAGCTTTTTCCGGCCAGTAGTTGAGGATCATCGGGAAGCACCGGGGTTTCCGAGGGAGTGGCGGTTATAACTATATCCGCAAACTGCAGAATCTCTTCCGGCCCTTCTGCGACTCTTGCATCAAGATGGGGCAATACTTCTTCCAGCATTTTTAATGTTTTCTCCCTTTTCTCACCGTTAGAGTCATAAAGCAATATATTTTTTATCGGCCTGGCCTGGCTGGCAAACAGTACCTGGTGGTATCCCTGGACACCGGCACCAATCAGACCCAGATTTTTGGCATTTTTCGGTGCAGTATGTCTTATACCTACTCCCCCGACCGCTCCGGTTCGCATCGCTGTTAATTTCGCTCCATCGAATATAGCTAAAATCGTGCCGGTTAGCAGATCATTTAGCAGGACAACACCTTCAATTACCGGTTTCCCCTGGGCTGCATTACCGGGGAATAGGGTTAAAATCTTGGTCCCGAATGCCTTTTCGATAAAGCAGGGCATGTAAAGTATAGTATTCTCTCCCTGGTTTACATACATTCGGGGAGGCATGTAATAATCTTTACTGCCCTCTATCTTGTATGCTTCTTCGATAACATCCATAATTTCATCGTAACCGGCTGCCCCGGTTATATCTTTTTCGTTAAGATAAAGCATCAATTACCCACCCTCAATGTTTCAGTTTTGATCATTAAAATTATTACTAACTGTCTCCGCCTTCTCCCTTGATAACTGCAATCGGCAGTAAGCGGGCAATCTTGCGGCTTAAACCGACCTCCACAAACGTTTCCACCACGGCATCGATGTTTTTGTAAGCCTGGGGAGCTTCATCCAGGTATGCCCTATAACTACGTCCGGATACGATAACTTCACCCAGGCGGTCTTTTAACTGTTCGACCGAGATATTTTTTTTAGCCGCCGTTCTTGACATTACCCTTCCAGCACCATGGTTGACTGAATTATAAATTACGTCTACACCCTGCTCGGCGGTAATGATATAGGAAGCGCTGCCCATACTGCCCGGAATCAGTACCGGATGTCCTGTAAAACGGTACTTTTCTGGGTTTGACGGATGATTGGCCGGTAAAGCCCTGGTAGCCCCTTTTCGGTGAACCAGCATATTTTTCCCTTTAATAGATTCGAACCGTGCTGTATTGTGCGCCACATCATAAAGAAGGCTTAGATCATAGTCGTGATCAGAGCCTCCCAGGTACCCGGCAAAGGCCTTGCGAATATCGTCGGCAATCCACTGTCGGTTACAGAAGGCAAAATTAATTGCACAGGCCATCGCCGAGAGATACTTTTCACCTTCCTTTGATTTAATCGGAACGGATGCAAGGCCAGGCGAAGGTATCTGAATGCTATAGCGGGGGGCGGCTTTTTTCATAATTGCCGTGTAATCGGTGCAGATCTGGTGCCCGAAGCCGCGGCTCCCGGTATGGATCAGTATGGTTAGAAGTCCTTCTTTCAAACCGAATATATCTGCTGTTGCTTTATCGAAAACCTGATCAATGTAACCGATTTCAATAAAATGATTACCCCCGCCGATTGTTGAAAGCTGCAATCCCCTGTTAATTGCTTCACTGCTCACTGTCCTGATATCCGCGCCTTCAATGTAACCTCTTTCTTCAATACTTTCGAGATCTTCAGATCTTCCAAAACCTAATTCGATTAGCCATGGAACCCCTTTTTCGATCAGTGATTTAAAGTTTTTCTGAATCATTCCGGCATGCTTGCTTTTTTGGCCGATCCCGCTTGGAACGCGATCTTCTATCCTTTTAATTAATGTTTTAAGCTGTTTCTGATTAAGTTCACGTGTAGACAGGTTTGTTTTAAGAAGCCTGACCCCACAGTTTATATCCATCCCAACAGCTCCGGCCGAAACAAGGCCATCCTCAGCATCCATGGCCATAACGCCCCCGATGGGTAACCCGAATCCGGTATGGATATCAGGCATACCGATAACCGGATCGAGAACACCATTTAAAGATGCCGCATCCACCAACTGCTGCAAAGATTGATCTTCTGAAAATGAATGGTAAAGTTCACTGTTCAGGTAGACGAGTACATTTGCCCGCATGTTGCCCTGCCGTTTAATTTTAAAACAATTTTTTCCCGCAGGTTCTAAGTTATACAACTTCAAATCTCCTCACAGGCATCATTTTAGATCTCACTCAGGATCTTATTAAAAAGTGGCATTGCTTCCTTGTTGGTTAGTTGAAAATGAACCGGTGTTACTGAAATATAACCTTCCCGGATAGCCTTTGTATCGCTGTCAGCATCCTCCGGATCGTCATCGACCAGTTCGCCGGCAAGCCAGTAGTATATCATGCCTCTCGGATCAAGACGTTTATCAAATGTATTACGATACCGTCTGTTACCCAGGCTTGTTATCCTTGTACCCTTAATACCATCTGTATCAACAGGAACATTTATATTAAGCAGGGTTGCTGCAGGAAATTCATTTTCCAACAACCTGGGAATTATTTTACAGATGTAGCGGGCAGCGAATATATAATCTTCGCTTTTGCCCCGATCAGTCAGTGAAATTGCAATTGATGGTATACCCATGATCAGGCCTTCAACGGCTGCGGATACAGTCCCGGAATATAGGACATCTGTCCCAAGATTACTGCCCCTGTTGATTCCTGATATCACCAGGTCAGGCTTTTCATCGAGAATTGCTTCAATCGCCAGTTTGACACAATCAGAGGGTGTTCCATTCACCGACCACCCGGAAAGCTCAGCATTATGAATAAAGTTGACCTTGTCTACACGGAGCGGACGGTGCATTGTAATTCCATGTCCAACAGCGCTCCGTTCCCGATCCGGAGCAATTATTGAAAGACGGGTATTGCAATCATTCTCATAAAGTATTTGGCTTAGATACTGGATACCTTCGGCAAATATACCATCATCATTGGTTATTAAAATATGCATATTTTTCATGGCTAATTACTACTTTATCTCCCTTCTAACAACCGTCTGGCACATCGTGACGCTTCAAACCTGATTTTTTCTTCATCAAGGGTTTTCAGCGTTCTATTTTCCATCAGGATTCTGCCGTCTACTATGACTAGATCAACATCTGCAGCAGCTGAAGAGTAAACGAGATTCGCCATAGGGTTATTCATTGGCGTCCAATGCGGAAGGTCGGTTTTTAGACCAATCAGATCTGCTTTAAAACCTTCTTTTATTACTCCTGTAGAGGGTAATCCCAATACTTCTGCGCCCATTGATGTAGCCATTTTAAGAGCAGTTTCCGCATTAATCCTGGTTGGATCCATGAACAGTCCTTTTTCCAGGAGAGCCGCAAAACGGATCTCTTCTATCATATCTAGATTATTGTTACTGGCAGTACCGTCAGTTCCTATACCGACTTTTAGTCCTTTTGAGAGCATTTTAGATACAGGCGCTATGCCGCTTCCAAGCTTCAGGTTGCTGCCCGGGTTATGAGCAATTCCTACGTCTTTTTCAGCCATCAGTTCTATATCTTCATCCGTTAAATGAACACAATGCGCGGCAATAGTCTTGCAGTCAAATAGACCGGTATCATAAAGCAATTTAGGTGGGGTTAATCCATAATCTTTAATACAATCATCGACCTCTTTTTTAGTTTCTGAAACATGGATCTGCAGAGGCCGGTTATATTTTTCTGCCATAGTTATTACTTTTTTCAGAAATTCGGGTGGACATGTATAGGGCGCATGGGGACCCAGCGATACGTTGATTCTTCCATTACCTCTACCGTGCCAATCTCTAATAAAACCTTCTGTTTCTTCAAGCCCTTCCTGCGCGCTGCTGCCCAACCCGATCAACCCCCTGGAAAGCATGGCCCTTATTCCACTTTCTTCTGTTGCTTCTGCAACACGATCCATAAAGAAATACATATCTGTAAATGTAGTGGTTCCGCTCTTAATCATCTCAGCGATACCGAGCAGTGTGCCCCAGTAGACATCATTACTTTCCAGTAATTCTTCCGCCGGCCATATTTTATTTTCCAGCCATTCCTGAAGAGGAAGATCATCTGCATAGCTGCGAAAGAGGGTCATTGCTGTATGTCCATGGGTGTTGATCAACCCGGGAATTATAATCAGATTTTTGCCGTCAATAACCTTTACTGAATGTTCAGTTTCAATTGAATTTGGATGCTCGGTTATGGCATGAATATATTCTTTTTCGATCAGAATATCACCCCTGAAAAATGCTGGTCTGTCCGGATCAAGGGTTATGATTACAGCTTCTTTTACTGCAATTATTGACATCTAGCTTGTGCCCTCCTCTTTAAAGAGATTTTTGATTTTTCCAAGATCCGGGTCACGGATTACTCCCTTTTCAGTTATTATTGCTGTAATCAATTCTGCCGGCGTTACATCAAAAGCCGGATTTAATATACCCATCTTTTCCGGAGTGATCCTGTATTCTCCAATTTTGGTTACTTCGTCGTCTGATCGCTCTTCAATTACAATGTGATTTCCATCGGGTATATTCAGATCAATCGTCGATAATGGGGCGGCAACATAAAAAGGTATTTGGTGATAATTTGCAAGCACCGCCAGAGAGTAAGTTCCTATTTTATTCGCCGTATCACCATTTGCAGCAATGCGATCTGCTCCGACTATAATGGCATCGATCATTTTTCTTGACATAAGATAACCGGCGCTATTATCTGTAATCAGCACCGCCGGTATATCTAATTGAAGCATTTCAAAAGCGGTTATCCGGGCTCCCTGAAGAAGCGGTCTTGTTTCATCAACATAAACTTTAATAACCTTACCTTCATCGAAAGCCGTCCTGATTACTCCAACAGCCGTACCGTATCCTCCTGTTGCCAGGGCTCCGGCATTGCAGTGGGTTAGAAGCGAAGAACCTTTTTTTATAAGCGTTGAGCCATGCTTTCCGATCAAATAATTGTTTTCAATATCTTCAGAGTGAATTCGCTCTGCTTCAGCAACAAATGCGGTAAATATCTGATCCGGAGTTGCTTTTGAGTTTTCTTCCAACAACCTGATCAGACAATCTACAGCCCAGGTCAGGTTAACTGCAGTCGGCCTGGAAAATCGCAACTTTTCTGCAATCTCTTTAATATATTTACGCGTATTTTCAGAATTATAACCGGCATCAAGAGTCTCGCGGGCAGCTATAGCCATTCCGTAAGCAGCAGCGATTCCGATAGCCGGTGCTCCCCGGACGGTCATATCCTTGATAGATTCAATAACTTCATCAGAGGAACAGCATTTACGGTATACGGCTTCCAGGGGAAGCCTGCGTTGATCAAGCAAATGAAGGCAGCCGTCACTCCAGAACATTGTTAAAATATCATCTTTCTTTTTCATAAGCTACCATTCCTTGGGCCAGTATTTACCTGATTCACTACACCTGCAGCTGTGTCCCGGCTTAATTTGTTCGATAGATGAAGCAATTAATTGATCAAGAACCGGTTTACCTCTCTCCATTTCTTCCAGAACTTCCTCATGAGTCAGCGGAGAAGACGAAATGCCGGCCGCATAATTTGTCGGGAGCGCTATCGTGGCGTAACAGAGGCCTGCTTCCCGTGCTAAAACAACTTCCGGGACATTGGTCATACCAACCAGATCTCCTCCCCAACTCTTCATCATTTTGATCTCAGCCGGGGTTTCGAATCGCGGACCCTCGGCACAAACATAGCAAGCGCCATCAACTAGTTTTTCTTTCAGGATTGATCCGGCTCTCATTATCGCCTCTCTTACTTCATAGCAATATGGTTCAGAAAAATCTGTATGTACAACCAGTCCATTATCACCTTCATAAAAAGTAAGCGGCCTGTTTTTTGTATAATCAATAAACTGATCAATTACAACCCTGCTTCCGGGAGGCATATCCTCCCTCAGGGTACCTACAGCGGCAGTGGAAATTATCGCATTTACGCCAAGTTTTTTCAAAGCTGCTATATTGGCCCTGTAATTTACAAGGTGGGGCGGTACTGAATGCCCGCCGCCGTGACGGGCCAGAAAATAAACTGTCTTATCTTTATAAGAGCCTTCACTCATCGCAACTGAACCAAACCTGGTTTCAACGGATATTTCATGCTCGCCTTCCAACAGGGACTGGTTATATACTCCGGTCCCTCCAATTATCGCTACTTTTACTCCAGGCATACCCTGTCCTCCTGTAAGATTATTTCTGAAATATTGATACTTTATTACTATAAAATCTTCGAGAGATCTTCAGTAAATTCCTCCTGATGTTCTGTTGACGTATTTTAACAAATAAGCTATACTGATAATGCTTTTTCTGGAGGTCAATATGCTGCCGACGTAGCTCAACGGTAGAGCAGCTGATTTGTAATCAGCAGGTTGGGGGTTCGATTCCCTTCGTCGGCTCCAGATTTTAAGGGGTTTTCGGGGACTGGTTAAAATAACCAGTTTCTTTTTGTGTGCGGATAGTGTGCGGATTTATGAAAGTGTGCCAAAAAGCAAACTTCCAATTTTATCAGATGCAGCTTTCTGCATATCGGGTAATACATGGGAGTATGTGTCAAGTGTTAAGGTTACGCT